>NZ_JACHVA010000080.1 GCF_014230055.1 Puniceicoccus vermicola
GTAGATGCTATGAGCGGATCCGAGGGATCTGCTTTTCTTGGGGCCTCTTCTTTCGGATACTAAACAGGCCCGGGTTAAGAGGACCCGGACCTGAAAAAATGAACCTGAAAGAAAGATTCAAAAAATGAAGTTATACATGGCGCTGGAACTGAGCAATACTAAATGGAAGCTGGCCTTCTCGACGGGAGAGAAGATACGGCTGATCACGATCGAGGCTCGTGATCAGTTGGCCTTTCAATCGGCCCTGAAGGCGACTCGGGACAAGTGGCAGCTAGGCGAAGACATTGAGGTTTTCAGTGTCTACGAAGCGGGCCGGGACGGTTTCTGGATCCACCGCTGGCTGGAGGGGTTGGGGATCAACAACGTCATCGTTGATCCCGCCAGCATTGAGGTGAACCGCCGCAAACGCCGAGCCAAGACTGACCGCCTGGACGCCAAGGCCTTGCTGCGTCAGCTGATTCGCTACCACGGCGGTGAGCATACGCTCTGGTCTGTCGTGCGCGTGCCGAGCGTGGAGCAGGAAGACCTGCGTCGGCGCGAGCGAGAGATCAAGCGACTGAAGAAGGAGATCGGTGCGGGCACAGCCCGGATCAAAAGCCTGCTTGTTTTGCATGGACTTCGCCTCGATTCACTTAGCAAGCTCGATACACGGCTCGATTCGCTGCTCGGTTGGGACAACCGCCCCCTCCCGGAACATATACGCAGCGAGATCGCCCGCGAATACGAACGCGTGGAGTTTGCCCGCACCCAACTCAAGGCTCTGGAACGTGCGCGGACTGCCCGAATCGCAAAGCCCCAAACAAAGGCCGAGCGACAGGCCCACAAGCTCACCCGGCTCAAGGCCGTTGGCGTCATCAGCGCCATGACCTTAAGCGAGGAGTTCTTCAGCTGGCGAGAGTTCCGCAACGTCCGGCAAGTCGGCGCCTGCGCCGGTCTGGATGGCTCCCCCTACGACAGCGGCGACAGCAAGAACGAACAAGGCATCAGTAAAGCCGGCAATGCCAAGGTCCGGGCCCTGATGATCGAGCTGGCCTGGTCGTGGCTGAGGAACCAACCCCAGTCGGATCTGGCCAAATGGTTCGACAACAACTTCGCCAGGGGAAAACGCAGCCGAAGAATCGGCATCGTCGCTCTGGCGCGCAAGCTACTGGTGGCTCTGTGGAAGTACTTGGAAAAAGACGAACTCCCCGCTGGGGCTCTCCTCAAAGAGACTGCCTGAGAACTTTTACCAATCAAACTATCTGAGCTTTATCTGACTTTGGTGGATTGATGGCCCGTTTCGATGCTGGAGATGGTAAATCCCACTCGTTCTTGTAGATTGGCGTCATCATGAAACCGCATATTCAAGCCTGCGATCAGGCGTATTTGGCATCAGGTGACCGGCTAGACCGGCACGGATAGAAGTTGGTCCCGAGGGCTACATAGCCCCGGATACTCAAATGCGGAAACCACTAAGATCAATCGCTCAAAATAAACATAACATTATCGCGATTATGACTTGACCCATAAATCACCATAGAAGCATCGACCGTATGTTGCTACCAGCTATAGCTTCTAGATAGTCTAATCCTGTTTGGTCTACACTACGGAAGCATATCAGATTCTCGCACTGAGATAATGCGCTTTTTGCGACCACGGCAGTGCGCTGCGATATCAGTATTACAGATAGTCCATACTTCCGAATCTGCATCATCAACAATCCAATTTTAAATGCACTATCTCGACCTGGAGCATTGAATCCTAATCCCGCTGGCTCAGGAATAAATTGGTGCGCCTCATCGATGATCACCACGCGTGAACGAGGTGTTCCAGTTTTATATTCAGCAATAGCCTCTTTAATTAAGTATTCGAGAAAAGCCAGAGCCCTATCAGCAGCAACCTCTCCATGTTTTGGTTCGAATACTGAGAGCCCCGGCTTCTTTAAATCCGTATTAGAGTCGTAAGGAGTTAGTCCCTTCTTGGAAACATATTCTCCAGTTTGATCAAGAATTGTTACCCACCGATCCTGAGAGAGTTCCCTCGCTAATCGAGTCGCGAATGTCGACTTTCCCATCTTTGTCATTCCCAAGATTGCAAGATGGCCTTCAGCAGCAATTCTACAATCCAGCGTAATGGGGATGTCAGTTCCAATTACCTTCCCAATTTCGATATTATTTTCAGGAATAGAGATTCTGCCTTCCAAGTCTATTGCACTGCTAGGCAAAACTCGAGCACCAGGAGGAGGAACCCACCTGTGCGCGCTCATTCGCATCGCATTATAATTGAAGACACCTAGTTGATTGGCCGACGCGTTCACAAGCAGATGGGACCCACCTTTAACATCTCGACGGTCAATGTAGGCTGATGACAATTGGTATAGAATCGGTGGATTCGGAGCATTTTGCGAGACGACAACCACATCCCCTATTTCCATACTTTGCACAGAGGTAAATTTTAGAGTTTTATCTGTCGAACCTTGGTCCACGGATCCTACAGGAGTCAAAAGGCCGTCCGGGCTCTCGGAAACTGAGATAGTCTGTCCTGTAACTACTGATTCACATGCTTGGGAGTCAGGGACGTGTATTTGGCCCCAAGTATCAGCAACTCTCCGAATGCGATGAATCATTACGCCATCGGTGTTCACTTTTGAACTTCGAATAATCACTGGCTTGCCTGTTGCGGGTAGATCAGGCGCAGAAATAAGGAGTGAAGACGGCCCAACCATACCTTCCACGATACATAATGCCTCACCATCACGACTGACGGACCAGAGTGACTGCCAATTTACTCTGCCTAAGACGAGAATAGTAACCCAAACTGCAATGATAGCCCAAAAATCCGACTGGTTGGTGGGAAATTCTTCCATTGCTGCGAGAACAAAGACAACTGAGTAAATTATCCTCGCACTTGCTAATTGAGATAACGAGCGAAATGAATTCGCGATTCCGCTATACTTACTGTTTCTGCGACCTGCCCCAAGAAAAAGGGCCAGAGTTGCAAGGATTGCCGCTACAGCAAAGATTGTCCCAAATATGCTCCACCCAAATACAGTAGTCGTTTTTGGTGTATTAAGCGCTAGCAGCCCAAAGAAAATAGTATTAACAATGACGTCTGTTGGCCGTGAGTAATAGGGCTCTAACAACTGAGGATTGATAATAACCGAGAGAAGCCCTGCGATAAACCAAGTTTCCTTTGTGAATAAATCACCAGTGATGTAAAAGCAGAGGCCTACAATTATCGCGAATTGAATTAAAGAAAGGGATAGCCTCCAGCGTATATTCATTTTCTTAAATTATTCACACAACGTATTAGTACTTCATTCTGAATATCCCCTCCATTCATTGACGCGTCAAGATCATTTCGGAGCAAAATGTCTTGAAACCTTATGGAATAACATTCTAGTAATTGAGATATTCATATTTCAATATCATGATTCGTCTGTCCAAAGAAACTTTTCATCGGTTTCAGATCCGATTGGGGGAGCTTGGTGTCTCCGATCGTGGGAGACTCCATTATGTGAAGTGGGTGCGGTATTACCTGGACTTTGAGGCAAAGTATGGGAGTGGGGTTCCGAAGGCGGAAATATTGCCCCAATTTCTGGCCAAGCTGAGGAGCAAGGGTCAGTCGTCTCGTCTCTGTGAGCAGGCGCGTCACGCGGTGGAGGTCTATCTTGCCATGGGTGCAGGATCGGATCGGGAAGGGGCGGAAGGTATGTCGGGCGAGACGAGGGTTGTTGAAGAGCCGTCCCCCGAGGAGGTTGAAGTGGGCGGCCCGACCGACGGGCTTTCCCGATATGGTCGTTCACCGGATTCGGGGTCGGGATCTCGCGGTGAGTGGGATCAGTTGGTGAAAATGATGGGAGGAGAGATCCAGCGGCGGAATTACTCATCAGCCACTTTGAGTAGTTATGTGGCTTGGGTGCGTCGTTTTGGTCAGTTCACGCGTTTCATGCCGACAGAGAAGGTGTCGGACGAGGAGGCCAGGGACTTTTTGACAAATTTGGCGGTGGAAGGGCGGGTGGTCGCTTCGACGCAGAATCAGGCGTTTAATGCGCTCCTGTTCCTGTTTCGCCATGTGTTGAAGCGAGACTATGAGATGGAAGACCGGGTCGTCCGCGCGAAAACCTCCAAGTATATTCCAACCGTGCTGACGAGGCCGGAGGTGGATGCAGTGCTGAGGAACCTGAAGTTCCCTTATGATTTGATCGTTTCCATGCTCTACGGCTGCGGTCTTCGCCTATCCGAGTGTCTGGAGTTGCGGGTCGGGGATCTCGATTTTTCCGAGGATTTAGTGATCGTTCATGATGGAAAGGGGCAGAAGGATCGATCCGTGCCGCTCCCGAAAAAACTGAGGCCCGAGATCGAAAGTCAGGTGCGGCGAGTTGAAAAATTGCTGAAAAAAGATTTGGAGCACCCTGATTTCGGAGGGGCTTTTATGCCGAAGACGATGGGGAGGCGACGAGCAGAGCGGGAGGCGAAGACCTTGCCTCGGCAATGGCTTTTCCCGGCCAAAGGGCTCACTCTGGTCCCCGATGAGGGAACGTATCGCCGCTACCACAATTTTAATCAATATTTGAGCAAGGCGATCTATGCTGCGGTAAAAAAAGCAAAGATTTCGAAACGGGTAACCCCTCACACCTTCCGCCACAGTTTTGCGAGTCATCTCTTGGCGGCCAACGTGGATTTGCGGACGATCCAGGAGTTATTGGGACATGCCGATATCAAGACGACGATGATCTACACCCACACGGTGAAAAGCCAAACGAAGAAAGAGAGGGTGAGCCCGCTGGATTTATAATACCGAATTTAGGAAGGTTTGATCGTTGTGATGGCTGCGGAATGGATTTGCAGCGAATTCCGCTCAGCGTAACCCGCTCAGCGGTCCGAGCCCTTATCAGGGCAGGGCTTCTCCTCAGAAGCCCTTCCATCGGGGCGGAATGAATTCCGCGGTCCGTTAAAGATCCACTGGAGCTGTGGGGCCACCGACACAGCCCCACCGACAACCGACTCACCGACAACCGATCACCGAGAACCGACTCACCGACAACCGACCACCGCCCCACCGCCCCTCGGTAAACCGACAAATACAGGCCGGGGTGGAAAAGTAGTTGTCGCCCAAGGGATTCCCGTCTATCAAAAACCGCTTTTATGTCCGCTGACCTCAAAAAGACGATCGAGGCTTTACTTTTCTCTACCTCGGAGGCTTTGCCTGTGCGCGAGTTGCACCGGGTGCTTGCGGAGGCGCATGAGCAGTCGTTGGCCGACGCGGAGAATGATCAGGGGAATTCGGAGGACGATGATTTTGGCGGGGAAGCGACGATTCCGCCGCCTCCGGGAACTTCGCGGTTGCGGGAGATCATCCGGGAGCTGCGCGATGAGTGGCGGGCTGCGGATTCGGTGTATGACGTGGCGGAAACGGCCGATGGGTTCCGGATGGTGGTGCGCCCTGTGTATGCGGATGCGGTGCGGTTGTTGCGGAAAGAGCCTCGTCCGGCGCGGCTGAGTTCGGCGGCGATGGAGACGCTCTCGATTGTGGCCTACCGGCAGCCGGTGACCCGGTCTGACATTGAGCGGATTCGCGGGGTGTCGGCAGACAGCGCCTTATCCCGACTCACGGAGCACGATTTGGTTGAGGCGAAGGGTCGGGCGGAATTGCCGGGCCGGCCTACGGTGTACGGAACGACGGAAAAGTTTTTGGATTTTTGTGGAATTCGCTCGGTGGAGGATTTGCCCTCGTCGGATGTTCTTTCGCCGGCGCGGCTTGATGCCTGGCTGAGCGAAGACGACGAAGAGAAGTCTCCCGACAATGCCGATATGGGCTTGCCGGAATCCGAGGCGGAAGCTCCGGCTTCTGAGGGGGAGTCGGCCGAAGAAATTCGCGTGGAGGATGAAACGGAGGAAGTGAAGTGAGCGAGGCTCTCAATGAATTGCGGAAACGGATTAACCAGATCGATCAGGATCTCGTGGCGCTTTTGGATGAGCGGGTAAATCTGGCCTCAGAGATCGGGAAAACGAAGGTTCGCGACGGGGTGCCGTTTTTCGATCCTTCCCGAGAGGAGGAAGTGCTGGAGCGGGTGTCCTCGAATAGCGATGGTTCCTTTCCCCAATCGGCCCTGCGGCGGATTTTTCGCGAAATCATTTCGGCCTCGATCTCGCTGCAAAAGCAGTTGGTGATCGGCTTTCTGGGGCCGGAGGCGACGTTTACGCATCAGGCTGCGCGGGAGTGCTTTGGCTCGAGTGTTGAGTTTCGGGCGTTTCGGACGATTCCAGAGATCTTCCGGGCCGTGGAGCGAGGAGCGGTCGATTATGGGGTGGCTCCGGTGGAGAATTCGATCCAGGGGTCGGTCTTCGCCACGCTGGATTCCCTGGTCGATGTGGATCTGCGAATCATCGCCGAGCGCCGTTTGAGCATCGAGCACTGCTTGATCTCCAACGAGCCGTTGGACAAAATCGAACGGGTCTACTCGAAGGATCAGGCGCTCGGCCAGTGCCGGGATTGGCTGGCGAAGAATTTGCCCAAGGCTGAACTCATCGATGCGACGAGCACTGCGGGGGCGGTGAAGATTGCCGCCGAAGAGGCTGGATCCGCCGCGATCGCCAGCGCTTTGGCTGCGGCTGAATTCAATCTCCCCGTTTTGGAGCGAGGAATTCAGGATGTCCGGAATAACTATACCCGGTTTCTGGTTCTCGGGCGTCCCGAAACGGCGCCGGCGGTGCCGGTGGAGCGGGCACGGACGGCGGTGGTTCTCTCCATCTCCGACGAGCCGGGAGCCCTGCAGACGGCGCTCGATCCTTTTGCCGAGAAGGGGATTAACCTGAGCCGCATCGAATCCCGTCCCAGTCGTAAGAAGGCCTGGGACTACCTCTTTTTCATCGAATTTGCCGGCCACGAGAAGACACCGGAGGTGGCCGAAGTTCTGGAGCATTTGCGAGCTTCCTGCCCGCTCGTGAAAGTTCTTGGAAGTTTTCCGGTTGCAGACAAACTTGACTGATCGCTCCTCTCACCGGAGATTGCCCCTTTAACTGCCAGCACGCGTACAAAACCAAATTTATGGCCATTTTCCCGAGTCGAAAAAATCAGAAGAGCCGGATTGCCCGGCGGTGTGAGGACGATTCCGTCACGAAGCTCCGTCTGAAATACGCTCCGTACTACTATACCTTTGACCGGCAGGAGGGCACTCGCGTTTGGCGGGAGGGGAAGCCCTACATCATGCTTTCGAGCAATGATTACCTCGGCCTCGGCAATCACCCGAAGGTCGTCGAGGCCGGGCGGGAAGCTTTGAAGAAGTGGGGGAGCAGCACCACCGGAGCTCGCTTGGCCAATGGTAGCCGCACCTATCACACAGAGCTGGAGGAAGAGCTCGCGGACTTTATCGGAAAGGAAGCCTGCCACGTTCATGCAGCCGGTTATCTTTCCTGCATGTCCGCGGTGGCCACTTTTGCCGAGCGCGGCGACCTGATCGTGGTCGACAAGAATGTGCACTCCTCTCTCTGGTCGGGGATTCACCTTAGCGGGGCAACGGCTGAACGCTTTATCCACAACAATCCGGATGATCTGCGCGATGTGCTCATCCACGAGGATCCGGATCGGGCGAAGTTGCTCCTCTTTGAGGGTGTGTATTCGATGGAGGGCCACGTGGCGAAAATGCCAGAGCTCATGGAGGTCGCCCGCGAGAACGATATGTTCTCCGTCATGGACGACGCCCACGGGTTTGGAGTGATGGGGCCGGGAGGCCGGGGAACGGCAGCTCATTTCGGGCTCGAGTCCGAGATCGACGTCATTTCCGGTAGTTTTTCGAAGGCTCTCTCTAGCACGGGTGGTTATGTCGCTGGTTCGCGGGCGATGATTGATTACCTGCGGACGCACTCGAAACAGACGATCTTCAGCGCGGCGATTTCACCTTCTCAGGCAGCTTGTGCACTCGCTTCGCTGCGGGTGTTGAAGGAAGAGCCAGAGCACCTGGAGCGCCTCTGGAAGAATACCCGGCGCTATAAGGAAATGCTCGAGAACATGGGGCTCGACACTTGGGGGAGTGAAACTCCGGCGATGCCGATCGTTCTCGGAACCAAGGAGAAAGTTTACTCGTTCTGGAAGGATCTTCTCTCAAAAGGGGTCTTCACTGTGATGTCAGTGGCTCCTGGGGTGCCGCCGGGCAAGGACTTGGTCCGGACCGCGATCTCCGCCCGCCACACGGATGAGGATTTGGATAAGGTGGGCGACGCGCTCGCCTACGCCGCCCGCAGTCTCTGATCCGCTTGCTCCTGTTATCGACTCGAAAGCCCTGACCGTCTCATGGACGGGGATTTCCGCGTCCGCCGTTTCGCTTTCGCAAAGAAATCGAGTGAGAGACAGGGATTGAGTTGATTTGACGGGGGCTGTTCGTCAATGTCGCCGTTTTCCATGCGTTCGTTCCTCACTTCCATTCTGCCGGCGCTATTGTTTTTGTCGGGTTTCGGCTTCGTTTCTGGTCTCTCCGCCCAGGAAGCACCCACTCCTACCACCGTTCGCGAAGTTCGTGTCCGCTACGATGGGTTCCCTTCGGTGAGTGAGGCGTTGATTCGGGGAAATATTCAAGTGCAGAAAGGGGAGCTTTTCGACCAAGCTGCCATCGATCGCTCGATTCGCTCCCTGTATCGGACGGGTTTTTTCGAGTTCCTGGCCGCGGATATCGATGAGGTCGGAAATGACGAGGTCATCGTCACTTTTCGGGTGAAACCGAAATATCGGATTTCGCAAGTGAAGTTCGAGGGGAACGACAAGCTCAGCAATAAGAGGTTAAAGAAGGAAATCTCGATCTCCGAGGGGGATTTCTTCGACGAGTATAATGCGAAATCCGATGAGGATGCGATTTACGCTCTCTATTTGAAAAAGGGATATTCAAATGTCGATGTTGACTACGACTATGTCAGCGATGACACCACCGGCCTCGTCGACGTCACCTTCCTCATTCAGGAGGGGACGAAGATTCACGTCGGGGATGTCAGCTTCACCGGGATCGGCGATCTCTCCGCTTCGAAACTGCGGGGAGTCATGCAGCTCAAGAAATGGAATTTTTGGACCTCCTGGCTTACTGGCAAAGGACGCTTCGACCCGGATCTTCTGGTCGATGACCGCCAGACCCTCCTTGCCTACATCCGGGACCAAGGGTATCTGGACGTAAAGATTCCGGAGACCGGGATCCGGATCTCCTACCCGGAAGAGAATGTCGTGAACGTCGCTTTTGACGTCGATCTGGGGAAACAGTATTCCGTGGGGACGGTTGCCGTGGCCGGAAATACCTTGTTCAGCAAAGAGGAAATCCTCGACGAGACCGATTTGGAGCCCGGCGATGTGTTCTCTCCCTCAAAAGTGGCAGCGGCTACTGAGGATATTCGCCTCTTCTACGGATCGGACGGCTACCTCGAGACATACGTGCGGGCGATGCGGACACCCAACCTGGAGACTGGGGCCATCGACCTGACTTATCAGATTTCCGAAAGTCAGAAGTTTGATGTCGAATCGATCAATCTGCAGGGCAACACCAAGACCAAGAGCATCGTCATCATCCGTGAATTGGCCTTGGCTCCGGGAGAAACCTTCGACCTGAGGCGGATGCGCAATAGCCAGATGCGTTTGGAGAACACCCGCTACTTCGATTCAGTCAATCTGCGTCCGGAGTCGACCAACGTTCCCGGGAAGAAGGATTTGAGCATTTCTGTCCAAGAAGGGCGCACCGGGAACCTCACTTTCGGGGCTGGATTCAGCTCCTTGGAAAGTGCGGTCTTCTTCGCCGAAATCAGCCAGGGGAACTTTGACCTCTTCAACTGGCGCTCTTACTTCCAGGGCGACGGCCAAAAGTTCCGCGTTCGTTTCCAGATCGGTTCGAAGAGTAACGAGGTCGTCATCGCCTTCGAAGAACCTTGGCTTTTCGAGCGGCAGTTGGCCCTCGGTTTTGAAATTTTCCGCCGGCAAACCGACTACAACAGTTCGGAATACAACGAATTGCGGACCGGTTTCGAAGTCTATCTCCGCAAGCGACTCTTCGAGTTGGTCGAGGGACGCCTGAGCTACAGTCTCGAGAATGTCGACATTTTCGACGTTTCTGAGGATGCCTCGAGCCAAATCAAAGAGGAAGAGGGGGGGAAGCTGATCTCGAAAGTGGGGGGCACCCTGACTCGGGATACACGCGACCGTTTGATCATCACCCGGAAAGGAAATCGCGTCGAACTGAACAGTCAGGTCGCCGGGGGAATCCTTGGTGGGGATGTTGATTACTGGAAAAATCAGATCTGGGCTTCCCAATTTATTCCAACCTTTGAAACCCTGAACCAGGGATTTGCGATGTATGGCCGGATCGGAACCATTATCCCTTATGGGGACAGTGATGTGCCGTTCTTCGACCGCTTCTTCCTCGGTGGACCGAACACCCTCCGTGGTTTTGGTTACCGCGATGTAGGCCCGGTCGATGATACCGGTGAGCCGATCGGGGGGAACTCGTTCGGATATCTTTCCTTTGAGTATATGGTCCAGCTGGCCGATCCGCTCGAAGTCGTCCTCTTCTACGACTGGGGGTACGTGAACTCTGAGGATTGGGATTTCAACTCTTCCGCCTACAACGATGACTGGGGATTTGGGTTCCGAGTCTTTATCCTCGGGGCTCCACTGCGACTGGATTTCGGGTTCCCGATCACCTCCAGCCCGACCAATGACGACGGGATGCAGTTTAATTTTTCCTTTGGAACTCGATTCTGATACCGTGCTCCCTTCATTCGTCGAAAATTTCCCAAAAACTGTAAAATCACAAACCACATTCATATGATCAAAAAACACATCCTCCTTCTTACCGCCCTCGTGGCCGGATCCCTCACTCTCAGCGCCCAAGAGGCTACCAAAGTGGGTGTCGTCGACCTCGACTTGGTCCTCCAGCAGTATGACCAGTTCAACGACGCCAAAGCCAAGCTCAAGGAGCAGCAAGAGCGCGCGGATGCCGAATTGCGTCCGATGGTCGATTCCATCAACTCCCTGCGTCAGGAAATTCAAACCGTAAACGACCGCATCAATAACCCGACCAGCAGCGAAGAATCTCAGATGGAGGCACGCAACCAAGCCCGCCAGCTGCAGGCCGAGCTCGAGCAAAAGGCGATTGAATTCCAACGCCTCCGTGCCGAAGCCCAGCGCACCATCGGTCAGCGCGAGCAAAACATGCTCTCGATGGTTCTCGACGACGTCCGCGGTGCCACCGCAACGGTCGCGGAAGAAATGGGATTGGACCTGGTGCTCAGCAACCAGAATCAAATCGTTCTCTACTTCGGAGATTCCCTTGAGATCTCGGACGAAGTTCTTGCTCAGCTCAGCGAAGCTTCGGAGTAAGGAGTAGAGGTATCTTCTTTTTGCGGAGCGGCAATGGCAGGACGAGTGAGTCAATCATTCCTCTCGACCGGGCTTTCTGAGGAAAGTTCCCGGGGCCGTATGTTGCCGTCTCCTTTCGTTTTTCCGATCCGCCGGTTGGAGGGCGTCGCTCTCCAGCCGGAACGGGTCGATTCGACCTCTGGAAATTGAGTCGCCCTTAGATGAAGTTTACTTTTCCTCTAGCAGAGCTCCTCAGCAGCCTTGGTGACTGTGAGGTGGAAGGTGAATGGGACGGAGACATTTCGGGGATCTCCACGCTGAAAGATGCGCAGCCGGGGGACCTTTCCTTTCTGGGAAACTCCCGCTACACGCAAGAGGTTCGCTCTAGTGCCGCCTCGGTCATCCTTCTTCCCAAAAGTTTCGAGGGATCTCCACCCGACGGGCAGGTCTATGTCCGCTTGAAGAATCCCTCCTTCGCCTTGGGCCAGTTTTGCGGGGTCCTCGAGCAGCGTTTCTGGCCTCGGCCCCCGGTAGGGATCCATCCAACCGCCGTCATTGATCGTGATGCCGTAGTCGACGATAAAGCGACAATCGGGCCCTATTGCCTGGTTTCCTCCGGTGCCCAAATTGGTGCGGGAGTGGTGTTGACTTCGCACGTGAGCCTCGGTGCCCATGTGGTCGTCGGGGAAGGCAGCCGGATCATGACCCACGTTACGGTGGGAGACTTTTGCGAAATCGGGAAGAATGTTTTTCTCAATCCCGGAGTGGTTATCGGAGCCGACGGTTTTGGCTACGAGACCGTCAATGGGGTCCATGAGAAAGTGCCGCAGATTGGCAGAGTCATCATCGAAGACGACGTCGAGGTGGGGGCCAACTCGGCCATCGACCGCGCCCGCTTCAGTGAGACCCGGATCGGGCAGGGGACCAAGATCGATAACTTGGTTCAGATCGGCCACAACGTCCGCATCGGCAAAGGATGCCTGATTGTCGCCCAAGTCGGAATTAGTGGGAGTACGACCATTGAGGATTATGTCGTGATCGGCGGCCAGACGGGGATCGTCGGCCACATCACGATTGGTTCCGGTGTGCGCATCGGAGCCCAGAGTGGAATCTCGAAGTCCATCCCTCCGGGGCATGCAGTTCAGGGCTCTCCGGCGCTGGACATTCGACTTTTCCAACGCATCACCGCCCTCCAACGGCGGCTGCCCGACTTCTTTGCTCGCTTCCAGCGTTTGGAGGATAGCGCCCGAGACCGTGTAGAATCATGAAAGAAACCCAGTTAAAAGTATTTTCGGGAAGCTCGAATCCAGAGCTGGTCAGAAAGATCTGTGATTACCTAGGCATCACTGCCGGCGAAGCAACGGTCACCAGTTTCCCCGATGGCGAAACTTTTGTGAAGTACAACGAAAACATCCGCGGAGATGATGTTTTCATTGTCCAGAGCACATCGGTGCCGGCAAACCATCACATCATGGAGCTCCTGATCATGATCGATGCCGCTCGTCGCGCATCGGCCAAGCGAATCACCGCCGTTATCCCATTCTACGGCTATGCCCGTCAGGACCGCAAGGATCAGCCCCGGGTGCCGATTACCTCCAAGCTGGTGGCTAATCTACTGACCGCTTCTGGAGCGAATCGGATTCTCGCGATGGACCTTCACGCTCAGCAGATCCAAGGCTTTTTCGATATCCCGGTCGATCATCTCTACGCCTCCCCGGTCGTATACGATTACCTCCGCAGTATGGATACGGAGAATCTGACCGTCTTCTCGCCCGACGTCGGTGGGATGAAGATGGCCGCAGCCTATGCGGATCTCCTCGGCTGCCCGCTGGGATTCTGCGCAAAACGCCGGATGAACGCCGAAACCGTCGAGGCTTTCAACATTGTCGGAGATGTCGAAGGCAATGACATCCTCATTGTTGACGACATGACCGAAACGGCCGGAACTTTGACAGCCGCCGCCAAGCTTCTCAAGGAATCGGGGGCTCGGCGCGTAATGGCCGCCGTGAGCCACGGAACCATCAACGAAATCGGCTACGAACGGCTGCGTCAGGGGCATATCGACAAACTTATCACCACCGATACGGTGAAAGTAGACCCCCGTGATTTGCCAATCAAGGTTCTCACCGTTTCCCCCCTCCTCGCAGAGGCCATCAAGCGGATTCACGGCAATTCCAGCGTCACCTCCCTCTTTCAAGTCAAAGGGTATTGAGTAGGGCCGCAGCTTCAGCTGCGCCTGTGCGTTGCCTCTCGGCTCGTGTTTTCGGGCTCTACGATAGAGCTGGTCGATCGGCGTATTTGCGCTCAGGAAATTCGTTCCATTGTCGACGGTCGGCAGCCCGAGCCGCGCAGCTAAAGCTGAGCGGGTACTTGAAGTAGGGCCGCAGCTTCAGCTGCGCCTAGTGCGTTGCCTCTCCGCCTCGGTTCTCGGTTCCCGCCTCGGTTCTTGGCGTCCGAAATCCAGCCAACGGATCCACTCGAAGACTCCGAACGATACCTTCGGTTCTATCCTGCGGACCTTATTTTTTTCGTGCGATTTGGACTTCGCACGGAAGGGCGGGAAGAATGATCAACTCTTGCGAGCCCATGGTTGCGGCGAAAAGGAGTTCGCAGCTCCGCGGAGCCTGAATCGTGGAGTTGGGAGGAACCGTGATCTTGTCCGTAGTGAGGGCATGGATCTTGGAATAAAGGTCAGGCAACTCGCTGCTGGCAAAGGCTCTCCAACTATCGAGAGGTTTTTCGACTCCGCTGGATTCGCTGAGGCTCTCAAATTCTTCGAGGTAGGGCAGAAGTCTGGACTGAAGCCAAGCCAGAGTCGCTTGATTTTGGGCGGAAAGACCGGAGTTATTTTGCTTTGAGATGCGTTCAGCTAAATCGGAAATATCCCGTTTGAGGGTATCTTCCAGAGGAGGTAGCTGCTCGGGCAAAAGAGCCAGCTTTAGCTGATTGAAACGTGCCTTGTATTTTCGAACGTAGTAGTCCTGCACCCCTTTGGATCGAATGTCGGAGTAGTTGGTCGGGTCGGAGCTCGAGCGGTCGTAGCGGTAGTTGACTTGAACGTCGTGACTTGGGGGGAAATCGGATTTAAGCTCCTGAAGCTTTTCCGCTGGGGAGTCTTTTCCGTCCTTCCCGTTATTATTGATGATGCGAGAGAGGAGCTCATTTTGGCGCTCCAGGCCGCTGCGGAGGTCGGAGGGAAGTTCATCCAGTATCAACACCTGTTGCCCAGGCTGAATGTAGCGGTTCCATTCCCCCGTGCTGATGGAGTATTCTACCGGACCCCCCAATTTGGTTTGATATAGGTAGAAGCCGATGGCGCCGAGAGCAGCGAGGAGGAAGATCCAGACGACGGTTTGGATCAGTCGGGCTCCGACACTTCCCCGCCGGTGGCGTCGAATCAAATTTTCTGCCTGTTCTTGTGAAAGGAGGCGCGCTCGATCAGCGGGGACCAATCGATGACGAAGGATTTCCGAGACCTGCTCGCGCGTAGCTGGATTCTCGTTGCTATGAGAAGGATTGAGTCTTGGTTGCGAATTCACTTCATTTTTTTCTCCCTATCTTTTGAACGGCAGGGACACTTCGCGGTCAAATCAGGACTGCTCAAGAGGCAGACTAATTTTAATAAATGGGTAAAATCCCCACGGTAAGTTTGAAAATAGCGGGAATTGCGATTGCGGGAAATCCGTTGAGTGATCAGATTTTGCGGATTCTCATGAAACTCTGGGTGAAGTTTGTTATTTTGTTTGTGGTCTTCCTCCTCGTGGTGGGCGGATTGGCCGTGTTGAAGACGTCGCAGATCAAAAAAGCGATCGCGATGGGAGCATCTATGGTCCCACCGCCGCCAACGGTCGGGGTGGTCGAGGCGAAGACGGAAGCATGGGAGATCATCATCCCGGCGATCGGAACGCTGACCGCGAGCGAAGGGGTCACCTTGGCTTCCGAAGTCCCCGGGCGAGTGGTTGAGATCAACTTTGAGTCGGGTCAGGACGTGAAGAAGGGCGATGTCCTCCTTGTCCAGGATCATGCAGTGGAGTCCGCTAACCTGGCGGCGGCCAAAGCCAGCCAAGACCTGGCCGAGGTTGATTTTAAGCGATCGAAGGATCTGCTGGATCGTGACACGATCGCGCAGGCGGATTTCGACGCAGCCAATGCGCAGAAACAGAGAGCGGAAGCGGAAGCGCTTGCGATCAATGCCGCCATCGAGAAGAAGCGAATCGAGGCCCCATTTTCCGGCCAATTGGGAATCCGGCAGGTCAGTCTTGGAGAACTGCTTTCTGCAAATACCGCGATCGTCGTTCTGGAGGCATCCGATCCTCTCTATCTCGATTTTTCGTTGCCTCAACGTGAGCTCGGTCGGATTGCGGTCGAGCAGGAAGTCTCCTTTGGTGTCGATGCTTACGAAGAGAAAACCTTTACCGGGAAAGTGGAGGCAATCAGCCCCCGGATCGATCCCCGCACTCGTAATGTGAAGGTCCGCGTGGCTGTGCCGAACCCTGATAAGGAACTGCGTTCCGGGATGTTTGCCCGCTTGCGTTTGGATCTGGGGAAGGAAAATGACTGGGTCGTGATCCCCGACACCGCTATCAGCTACAATCCTTACGGGAATGCGGTCTATGTTGTGAAGGAACTCGAAAAGGAGGATGGAACTAAATTCAAAGGCGTGCGGCAGGTGTTCGTCGAGATCGCCGATCGTCGGGGTGATTTGGTGGCCATCAGCAAAGGAATTGAAGAAGGGGACCAGGTCGTCGTTATGGGGGCTGCGAAGCTCAATGACCGTTCTCCGGTGAAGATTGATAATTCGAATCTTCCCGATGCCAAAGCCCATCCGACTCCCGCCGAAGGTTAATCCGCTCCACTGATCGAAGTATGAAATTTACGGATATTTTCATCCGTCGTCCGGTTCTCGCGACCGTCGTCAGTCTTCTGGTTCTCCTGCTCGGGTTGGCCTCGATCTACCGACTGAACGTCCGACAATATCCGCAAACCGATGTCTCGGTAGTTTCGGTCAGCACGACGTATGTCGGGGCGGATGCGGAACTGGTGCAGGGGTTCATCACGACTCCCTTGGAGCGGGTCATCGCCAGCGCTGAGGGCATCGACTATATTGAGTCCACGAGTTCGGCCGGGGTGAGCATCATCTCCGCTCACCTGGTGTTGAACTACGACCCGATCAAGGCCCTGACTCAGATCAATTCGAAGATCAATCAGGTGCGGAATGATCTCCCGCCTGAGTCCGAGGAGCCGGTTATCGATATTCAGCAGGCGGACAGCAGCATCGCCTCAATGTATTTGGGGTTCTATTCGGAGGAGCTGCAGGGGAATGAAATCACGGATTACCTGACTCGGGTTGTGCAGCCCCGCCTTTCCGCAGTGCAGGGCGTCCAGCAAGCGGAGATCCTCGGTGGGCAGACGTTTGCGATGCGAATCTGGCTCGATCCCGATAAGATGGCAGCCTACGAGTTGACGGCAGCAGAGGTGCGTCAAGCGCTGGCCGCGAACAACTTCCTTTCTGCAATCGGGCAGACCAAGAGTGAATTCATTCAGGTCTCGATTACTGCCAATACCGATCTTCAGGATGCCGAGCAGTTTCGTAAGCTGGTCGTCCGGGAACAGGACGGAACGATTATTCGCCTTGGCGATGTGGCCAATGTCGTCCTCGGTGCCGAGAACTACGATGTCGACGTACGCTTTAACCAGAAGGGTGCCATCTTCATGGGGATTCACGTTCTTCCGACCGCGAATACTCTGGATGTGATCGCGGGGGTGCGCGAGACGCTGCCTGTGATCGAGGAGAACCTTCCGGGGAGTTTGAAGCTCGGCATTCCCTACGACTCGACGAAGTACATTGAGGATGCGATCAGCGAGATCGGATCGACCCTGACCGAAACTCTGGCGATCGTCATTGTCGTCATCTTCCTCTTCATCGGATCGGTCCGGGCGGTGACGATTCCAGTCGTGGTTATGCCGCTCTCCTTGATTGGGGCCTTCTTCCTGATGTTGGTCTTTGGCTTCACGATCAACTTGCTGACCCTCCTCGCCATTGTCCTTTCTGTCGGGCTGGTGGTTGACGATGCGATTGTTGTCTTGGAGAACATCGAGCGGCACATCCGCATGGGGAAGAGTCGCTTCGACGCCGCGATTGACGGGGCACGAGAGCTGGTGGGGCCGATTTTTGCCATGACCCTGACCCTTGCGGCTGTCTATGTTCCTATTGGGTTTCAGGGAGGGCTCACGGGCGCACTCTTCCGCGAATTTGCCTTCACCTTGGCGGGTGCCGTTTTCGTTTCCGGGATCCTTTCGCTGACGCTGTCACCGATGATGTGCTCGAAGATTCTCCCCAAAGAGTTCAAGTCAACTGGCTTGGTGGCTCGGCTCGAGGCGGGGTTCGATAAGATCCGTGGAGGATACGGTAAAGTTTTGGCGAGTTCTCTGGGCGCCCGCCCCGTGGTTATCACCATGGCCGTTCTTATCGTTTTGCTAGCCTTCCCCTTCTTCATGTTTTCGCAGAAGGAATTGGCACCGCCGGAGGACCAAGGGGTTATTTTTGGAATCATGGAAGGATCGCCGAGCGGGACTCTGGAGCAGACGCTTCTTTATTCTCCCGAGGTGGCGAAGATCTACAAGTCGGCTCCCGAGACCGAATCGACCTTTACCATTTCCTTCCCAGGCGCCGGAGTCCCTGGAAATCCGATGGCCGGTTTTGCTGGTCTGGTCACGCTCCCCTGGAGTGAGCGCACGCGGACGACTCAAGAGATGGTTCCCGAGATTCAGGCCAAACTTTCCGGTGTGGCGGGGTTGGATGTTCGGGCCGTGACCCCTTCGCCTCTTCCTGGTGGCAGTCAGTTTCCGGTCGAGTTTGTGGTTACATCCACCGCTACCCAGCGAGAAATTTTTGAGGTCACGGAAGCTCTGGTCAAGCGGGCCAATGCCAGCGGGAAATTCATGTTTGCCTTTTCGGATCTGAAGTTCGACCGCCCCCAGATCGAGGTCGATGTCGATCGTGAATTGGCGGCGGATCTTGGCCTCAACATGAGCGATATCGGGAACAATCTCGGGTCGGCCTTCGGTGGTGCCTACGTCAATCGTTTCAGCATCGATGGATGGAGCTACAAGGTGATCCCTCAGGTCGAGCGGATCGCGCGGTTGGTTCCCGAGCAGTTGGGAGACCTCTACTTCACCGCGGCCGATGGCTCCGTTTATCCTGCTTCAACAATCATCTCTGTTTCGCAAAAGGTGGAACCCCGCCAATTGAAACGATTCCAGCAATTGAATTCGGGGATGATTCAGGGAGCTCCCATGCCAGGAACCTCCAATGATGATGCCTTAAATTATCTCCAAGAGCAGGCCCAGGAGCTCTTTCCGAAAGGACGCGGATTTGAGGTCAATTACGCGGGAGAGTCCCGTCAGCTTCGGGAAGAGCAGAAGAGCGGTAGCTACATCCTACTCTTTTCAATCATCTTTATCTTTCTCGTTTTGGCAGCCCAGTTCGAGAGTTTCCGCGATCCTCTGATCATTCTTTTGGGGTCAGTTCCCCTCGCTCTCACCGGCTCGCTGCTCTTCACCTTTGTCGGCTTCACCAGTATCAATATCTATTCGCAGATCGGGTTGGTCACTCTGATCGGACTGATTGCGAAAAACGGTATTCTGATGGTGGAATTCGCCAATGAACTGCAACGGCGGGGCAAGGAAAAGCTCGAAGCGATCCAGGAGGCTTCCGAAATCCGCCTTCGCCCGATTCTCATGACCACCGCGGCAACGGTCTTTGGACACATGCCCCTGGTTTTCGTCACGGGTGCCGGTGCCGCGGCCCGCAATAGTATCGGGATCACCCTCGTCGCCGGAATGGCGATCGGAACGCTCTTCACTCTTTTCGTCGTCCCCAGTCTCTACATGCTCATCGCCCGCGACCGCCAAGGGCAGGATGTGTAGCGGGCGAGGCTGAAAGCCATGCGCGAAAGTAGCGAGAGCTTCCAGCTCTCGATTTGCGGCACAGGCTGGAAGCCTGTGGTCCGGGGGATTGCGTCTCTCGCCGCAATGAATCGCACGACTCAAGTCATGCGAGAACGGTGGGGCCGAAAGTAGGGAGGGCTCCCATGCTTCTCTCGGCAACTTCAGCTGCGCCCTGCGTCTGGCTCTGCGCGGGCAAGGTTGAAGCCATGCCTCACAGTGGGTAGGTCGCTTCAGCGCCTACCGCGGATGGTCTTGGAGAGGTTTTTTTGTGTGTGGTAAGCTTTAGTCCGGTCGGGTGCTTTGCTGAGCCTGCGCGGGCAAGGCTAAAGCCATGCCCCACAGTGGGCTAGGTCGCTTCAGCGCCTACCGCGAATGGTCTTGGAAGGACACTTTTGTGTGAGGTAATCCTCAGCCCGTTCGGGAGCCTTGTTGAGCCTGCGCGGGCAAGGCTGAAGCCATGCCCCACAGTGAGAGTCTAGGTCTCTAGATGAAGGAAGGGATAGTCTTCACTCTTTCTGCAGAGGTTGGCTTTCACGGGGTTCTGGGCCAGATATTTTTGCCAAGATTGGTATTCCGTAGCGTTGCGAATCCATCGGTCGTACCCGTAGGTCTGCCAAAATTTACCACTTCGATTTAAATATTGATTGAGGAAACGAGCAGAACGTCCTTTGAAGCGCATCCAGATTCGTTTGAATTCCTCAATGCTGTGGAGATGGATAGGCCGAGTGAGCAGGTGAATATGGTTAGGCATAATCACGAAGTCTGAGAGTTCCAATTGGTCTCCTTTGTATTTTCGCAACCATACGTCGAAGGCTTTGGAAACCTCGAGCCTACTAAAGGGAGTGAACCCCCATCCTCGGTCTAAGTATTCGTCCAGACAGAGAAAAACCTTTCGTCGAGCCTTCTCGGCCTCCGGACTCTTCGGTTCTACGGTCTGGAGAAATCGTTTCTGTTCCTCGAGTTGAAGAATCGTCGTCGAGGGGAGACTGCCTGCGCATCGGAGAGTTACGGAATAGCGCCCGTGTTCGACAACCCAATGAGGAAGGTCGTCTTGGTAAATGCCTAGAAAACGAGTACTCCAATCAAAAGGGGCGCTGTCTCTGGAAATGGAGCGGCTCATCTTGAGATTGATGGAATGCAGTTCTGGCTGCAGGGCAAGCCAGAAGCCATGCCCACAGTGGGTAGGTCGCTTCAGCGACTACTGCGGATGGTCTTGGAGAGACACTTTTGTGTGAGGAAATCCTCAGCCCGGTCGGGTGCTTTGCTGAGCTCTGCGCGGGCAAGGCTAAAGCCATGTCCCACAGTGGGTGGGTCGCTTCAGCGCCTACCGCGAATGGTCTTGGAGGGACACTTTTGTGTGTGGCAATCCTCAGTCCGGTCGTGAGCTTTGCTGAGCTCTGCGCGGGCAAGGCTAAAGCCATGCCCCACAGTGGGTGGGTCGCTTCAGCGCCTACCGCGAATTGGTCTTGAGGGCCATTTTGTGTGAGGTAATTCTCAGCCCGGTCGGGAGCTTTGTTGAGCCAGCGTGGGCAAGGCTAAAGCCATGCCCCACAGTGGGTAGGTCGCTTCAGCGCCTACCGCGAATGGTCTTGGAGGGACACTTTTGTGTGTGGCAATCCTCAGTCCGGTCGGGTGCTTTGCTGAGCTCTGCGCGGGCAAGGCTAAAGCCATGCCCCACAGTGGGTGGGTCGCTTCAGCGCCTACCGCGAATTGGTCTTGAGGGCCATTTTGTGTGAGGAAATCCTCAGCCCGGTCGGGAGCTTTGTTGAGCCAGCGTGGGCAAGGCTAAAGCCATGCCCCACAGTGGGTAGGTCGCTTCAGCGCCTACCACGAATGGTCTTGAGGGCCATTTTGTGTGAGGTAATCCTCAGCCCGGTCGGGAGCTTTGTTGAGCCAGCGTGGGCAAGGCTAAAGCCATGCCCCACAGTGGGTAGGTCGCTTCAGCGCCTACCACGAATGGTCTTGGAGAGACACTATTGTGTGAGGTAATTCTCAGCCCGGTCGGGAGCTTTGTTGAGCCTGCGTGGGCAAGGCTAAAGCCATGCCCCACAGTGGGTAGGTCGCTTCAGCGCCTACCACGAATGGTCTCAGAGAGACACTTTTGTGTGAGGTAATCCTCAGCCCGGCCGGGAGCCTTGTTGAGCTCTGCGTGGGCAAGGCTAAAGCCATGCCCCACCGGGCTTCCTCTATTTACCAAGTATACTCGACTGTGTAGTTGACGGTTTGGGTCTTGCCGGCGGCTACGGTGACGGGGAATTCGATGGTCCTTGAGTCGATCTTTTTGTAGTCGATATTGGAGGAGAGGATTTCCCAGTTGTTCCAGCGGTAGAGGGGCTCCACGACTTGAACCGTGACTTCCTCTTCGCTGCGATTGCGGATTTCGATGGAGAAGGTTTCGCGGATGAGGTCTTGGGTGCGGTGGCGGAAGAAATCGACTTGTTTGCGTTCGCCCACAAGGTCAAAGGCGTCTCCGATGTAGAGCTTGACCGTTTCGTCTTTGGGCGTGTGGTCGATGGTGTTCTCCCCGATGAACTCGATTTGGCCGTCGGTATCAGCACGGTAGAATCGGACGGTTCCGGCGGGCAGGGGGATCCCGAGATTATTCTCCTCGGAGTTTTTGAAAGAGCGGAAAATCGAGACTTTCGTCTGGTTGCCCTGGCCAAAGCCGGGATTGTCGATCGCCCCGCCGTTGTTTCGCCAGTAGTTGGGAAGGGCGGAACCGTTGTAGACATAGGTTTTCGTAGTCGCGACCGGATCCGCACGGACGAACTCCAGTTGCTTGGTTTCCTGATCCCGAAGGTCAATTTCGCCGGGGAGGGAGTAGAGGTGGAATTCGTCGAACTTCTTTTCTTCGACCGAGGGAGGAGGGGCGGCCGCGACAAACGAGCGAGAGACGATTTCGTTTTTGGCAGCGCCTCCGTCGTTTTCAATGACCTTATTCACGTTGCCAGCGATCAGGTTGATCGTTGCCTTTTCGAAATTCTTGCCGCTGCGATTCTGGACTGAGACCCACCCGCTCATCGATACTTCGTCACCTTCTTCTTGGAGGATGAGGTTGTAATCGGACTCCCAGGACAGGCCCCCCGTTAAGTAGCTGAGGTCGGCGGTAAGAGAAACCGGATCCGCCGAATAGATTTTCCAGGAAAGGGTGGGCTGGAGGATGGACCCGTCGCCGAGGCTTGGAAAGCGGGGATCGCCGGGAAGTTGCATCAGCAATTGGCCGTCAACTTCAATAATCGGCTCGAGATAGCCGGAGGAAGAGCGGGTCGGGGCGCGGACGATCTTGCCGTCCACTGCCACTTCAGAATCTCCCAGAGTGTGGACGAATTGAATCGTCTCGCCCTCAAACATCTGGAGGAGACGTTCTTGATTCACCGGATCCCCGCGATAGCTCTGTTCCAAAACCCGGAGATTGACCTTCCCCGATTGATCGCGGAGAACCACGGATTGCGGTTCGAGCTGACTGGTCACTCCGCTGTAGGAGACCTCCTCAGTCCCACCGGCGAGATCGAGGGAGACCTGGTCACGGATAACTGCAAAATTTTCGTTGTAGATCGTCAGGCCAGTCTGCGCGGTAAGAGGGGAGAGAGTCGCCAAGCCTGCGAGAAGAGTGGGAATGGTTTTTCGAATCATAGGTTTTCGTTATTTCGGGTGCAGATTTTCTGGAAAGAATTGGTAGCAGATTATCCCCCTCCAATTTCTCAGCCAACGGAAAAGTCGTCTGGTTTTGTAAAGTCTTTGTCATGCCGAAATTCCTCCCATTCTTCGGCCTTGCAGAGAGCGGCCATCTTTTCCGGCGAAGCTTCTTTCATTCGTGTCCTTCGGGGAGATTGGGTGAGCTCTCGGTCCTTTAAAGGTTTTAAAGATAAGGGCTTGCGAGAAAATTGCGGGAGGTGAAAATCCGGTTGGAATCAAAAACCAATTCGTGTAGGGTTTTGGGTATGGAATTCTTGCACGACGACTTTTTGCTCCGGGGCCCTACGGCAAAACGCCTTTACCACGATGTGGCGAAGGACTTGCCGATCATTGATTATCACTGCCACCTTCCCCCGAAAGATTTGGCCGAGAACCGCCGTTTTGACAATCTCTTCGAGGCTTGGCTCGAGGGGGACCACTACAAATGGCGGGCGATGCGCAGCAATGGAGTCACTGAAGATTTCTGCACGGGTGATGCCGATCCCTATGACAAGTTTCTGGCCTTTGCGAAGACGGTTCCGCACACGATTCGGAATCCCCTTTATCATTGGACTCACCTTGAGCTGAAGCGCTATTTCGGCTTTGACGGGATTCTCAATGAGAAGAGCGCGCCAAAGGTTTGGGAGATGGCCAACGAGCAGCTGACAGGAGGAGATTTGGACGTCGCTGGAATTCTGAAAAAATTCAAGGTGGAGATAGTCTGCACGACGGACGATCCGGCGGATTCCCTCGAGTATCACCAGCAGCTGGCGGGCAAGGATTTCCCGGCGAAAGTTTTTCCGGCGTTCCGGCCAGACAAGGTACTGGCTGCGGATAAACCGGAGGTCTTCAATACGTTCGTCGATTCGCTGAGTGCGCGGGTGAACAGCCCGATCGATTCCTTGGATACACTTCTGCGAGCTCTTGGCGACCGTCATGAGTTTTTCCACTCGATGGGCTGCCGTCTCTCCGACCATGGGTTGAGCTGGTTGCCAGCGCATGACATTTCGACGGATGATGCCAAGGCGATCTTTGCAAAGGTTCGTTCGGGCGAGGCTGCGACTGCCGAAGAGGCGGAAGGATTGGCCACCTATCTAATGATTTGGATGGGAGAGAAGGACTTTGAAAAGGGTTGGACCCGTCAGTTTCACCTCGGGGCGATGCGGAACAACAGCAGCCGCCTCTTCCGGAACCTCGGTCCGGATACCGGATTTGATTCGATTGGAGACTGGCCACAGGCAGAGCGTTTGAGTCGGCACCTCGATTTGCTCGATACTATGGGGAAGCTGCCTCGGACGATCCTCTATAATCTGAATCCGAACGATAATTACGTTTTCGGAACGATGATTGGAAACTTCCAGGATGGAACGATCCCCGGGAAGATCCAGTTCGGCTCCGGCTGGTGGTTCAATGATCAGATTGAAGGGATGGAAGCGCAGATGAACGCCCTCTCCAATCTCGGTCTGCTCTCGCGCTTTGTGGGAATGCTGACCGATTCCCGTTCTTTCCTGTCTTTCCCCCGTCACGAGTACTTCCGCCGGATTCTTTGCAACTTGGTTGGACGCGATGTCGACGAGGGGCTGATCCCGAACGATCCTGAGCTGATCGACGGGCTTGTTCGCCGGGTTAGTTACGAGAACGCTCGCGACTACTTCGGTTTTCCTGCCTGATTTTGGAGGGGAGAGTGGCGGCCTTTCCAGGTCGCCGCTCCTCGCTCAAAAAATGGTTCGCCAGCATCGGAGGGCGACTGCCCTCCGTGGACGGACGGTCTAAAATCCCCAAATCAGGGGGACGAGCAGGATGGTGCCCACCGCGTAGAGAATATTGAGCGGGAGTCCGATTCGCATGAAATCGGTAAACCGGTAGGCACCGACCCCGTAGACCAAGGTATTGGTTTGGTAACCGATCGGGGTGGCGAAACTGGCGGAGGAGCCGATACAGCAGGCGATGGCAAAGGGCCGGGGGTCGACTCCCATGCTGATCGCGAGAGACATGGCAACCGGGACCATTAGGACCACGGTTGCGTTGTTGGAAAGGAACTCTGTAAAGATGCTGCTGATGAGGTAAATGACGGCCAGAAGGACAAATGGTCGCCAAGAGGGCGCGACAAATCCTTCGACGAGCTGTTGGGTGAAGTTGGTAAAGAGATGGGTGGCCCCACTCGATTCCATGGCCATGCCCAAGCCCAGCATTCCATAGATGAGGATGAGGATTTTCCACTCGACCGATTGATAGCCCTCCTGCGGCTTCAAGCAGCCAGTGAGGAAAAGGACGCTGACGCCGAGGATCGTCGAAACGGCGATGGGTGCCAGATTGAGGGTGGCGAGGAGTACGACTCCGGCAAGAACTCCGATGGCGATCGGGGCTTTGCGACGTCGGGTATCGGCGGGCACGGCGGGCTGGTCGAGGAGGACAAGGTCTCCGCTGCGGCGCAGGGCTTCGAGAGACTCGTCTGGTCCGAGGAGAAGGATGGTATCCCCAGCCGAAATTACCGTTTTCTGGAAATCGGCATTGAGGTTTTTTCCGTCGCGGTGGACGGCGAGGATGAGGGTGCGGAAGCGTTGCCGGAAGTTCATCTCGGCGATGGTGCGGCCGGCTGCTGGTGAATTTGGGGCGACCATGGCTTCGACGATCGAAGCTTGGCGAGCCGAGATCGGTTCGAGGTCGGCATCCTTCTCCGCGGTGAGGATGATCCCTTCAAACTCACGGGCTTCGGCGATTCCAGAAGGGCGGCAGGCGAGGACGACGCGATCACCGCCACGGAGGACGGTCTTGCGGAGATCACCCGGAATCGGGGTCCCGGAACGGATTAGCTCAACCAGGCGAATGCCTGCCTGTTTGAGGATTTTGGTTTCTTCGACGCGCTTCCCGACCAAGGGTGAATCTCCCCGGACGAATGCCTCTGCCAGATATTCCTTGCGGGCTTCGGCCGGAATGAGTGAGCCAAGGCTCTCGCGGTCAGGCAGCAGCCATTTTCCGAACAAGGTTAAATAGAGAGTTCCGATGATCGCAAGAGGGGCGGCGACGGCGGCGAACTCGAACATGGTGAAGGGTTCGTAGCCGGAAGAGGAGAGGAGGGAGGAGCCGAGGATATTGGTGCTCGTTCCCATCAGGGTGCAGGTCCCCCCAAAGATAGAGGCGTAGCTGAGGGGGATGAGAACCTTGGATGCGGGGACTCCGAGGTTTGCGCTCAGACTGATGGCCACCGGTAGCAGAATCACGACCACCGGCGTGTTGTTGATGAAGGCTGAGACCAACGCCACGGGGATGATCAGAAAAAGGAGGAAGCGTCGATACCCGAAGCGGGTGGTTTTCTGAAGCAGCACGGTGAGGGAGTTGATGACTCCGCAACGCTCGAGGCCCGCGCTGATGATGAACATGCTGGCAATGGTGATTGGGGCTGGGTTGGAAAATACGCTCAGTAGCTCCGGCACGGAGGGAAGCTTCGACTGGGGGAAGAAGGCTGCGCCGATGGCAAGAAAGGCGAATACGCTCAAAGATGTCAGGTCCGCCGGGATCTTTTCCCGAGTGAAACTGAAGATCGCACCCAAAAGGAGAGCGAGGACGAAGATGACCTCCCAATTCATAAGAGGCCAACCTTGAGGAGCCAAAGCATGGCTGGCAATTCTGCAAAATCGGTTTCCTCAGGGGCGTTTCGTTTTCGCCCTCCGCTCGTAAGCTGGAGCGGGCCGCCCGAGGCCGAAATTATTTTTTGGAAGCGGTTTTGGCTGCTGGCTTGCGTCCGTTCGTGGAGGGGCTGGCAGCTTCTCCTTGGGAATCGCTCTTTTCGACTTCATTGCCCGTGAGCAGGGCGACGAACTGCTTCATCGCGGGAGTGAGGACTCGGCCTTTGCGATGAATGATGGCAATCGGACGCGTAAAAGTCTTTTTGCGGAAGGGGATCGAGCAGATCAGGCCTTTCTTGCCTTCATGGGCTACGGTCGAGGCGGGGAGAATTGCGAACCCGGCGTTGATTTCCACCGCCCGCTTCACCGTTTCGATGTTGTCGAACTCCATCTTGGGCTCGAGGGAGATCTTGGCCTCACGGAAAATCTCGTCCGTTGCCTTCCGGGTAGGAATGTCTTTGTCGAATCCGACAAAATCAAAGCCTTCGAGTTCCTTGACCGCCACATCTTCACGCCCCGCGAGAGGGTGGTCGGTGCTGGCGGCGACCACCAGCTGGTCTGTTTTGAAAGGAATGACTTCGAGCTGCCGGTTTTTTAGCGGGAAGGCGACCACTCCCAAGTCCACAGCATTGTGGAGAACGTCGTCGTAGACGTGGTTCGAGCGGCGGTATTCGACATGGACGTTCACCGAGGGGAACTCCTGCATGAAGGTCTTCAGATAACTGGGCAGCTCGTGAAGACCGACGCTATAGATGGTCGAGAGCTTAATATTTCCGCTAATCACCTTCCGCATTTCCTGAATCTCGCAGTCGAGACGTTCGTAGAGATGCAGAATCTCTTTGGAGGATTCGTAGAGACGGCGCCCTTCCTGGGTCAGACGGAATTGTTTCTGACTGCGGTCGACGATCAAAACATTAAAGTGTCGCTCCATGGATCGCAGCTGTTGGCTCACTGCGGATTGGGTGATGCCATTTAACTTGGCCGCTCGAGAAAAACTCTCGCTTTCAACCAAGTCTGAAAAGATTTTGAAATTCTCGATGTGCATGATCCAATTTAAAATGGGGGTGAAAAAAAGCTTCTCTAATAATAGATCCGTATTATGATAAGTTACAATGAGTTTTTTAGGAATTTTTCTAATCTTCGTGATGAGGTAAATCGAGTCGCTGTCGAAAATCGTCGAGATCCGGCAGATATCCAGATTTTGCCGGTGACGAAAACTCACCCCAAGGACGCGATCGAGTATGCAGAGCGGGCAGGGTTGCTGTCAGTGGGAGAGAATCGGGTTCAGGAGGCGGCGGAAAAGTCAGCCGAATTGCCGGATTCATCAGTTACTTGGGAGCTCATTGGGCATCTTCAGTCAAACAAAGCGGCTCAAGCAGTGGCGACCTTTGGGCGGATTCAATCGGTCGATTCGGTGAAGCTGGCCCGCAGGCTTGATCGCTTTGCTGGAGAAGCGGACCTAATCTTGCCCTGCTTGATCCAGGTCAACACTGGAGAGGATCCTCGGAAGTTTGGCTTCGCTGCGGAAGGGTTGGAAAAGGAATTCGAAGAAATGCTCACTTTCGAAAATCTCTCGATTGATGGGTTTATGACGGTTGCTCCTCTTGAAGGAGGGAACGAGGTGGCTCGGAAGGCATTTGCTCGGCTGCGTGAATTGGCCGAGTCTCTTCGGCAGCGTTTCGGTAAGGAATTGCCAGAGCTTTCGATGGGGATGAGTGGCGATATGGCCGAGGCCATCGCGGAGGGAGCGACCTTGATTCGCGTCGGTTCCGCTCTCTTCGGTTCAAGAACCTGATTCGATAGCATTGCGGGTTGCTCCGTAAAAGGGTTGACTTCGCTTATGAATGGTGAACATATGTTTACTAATTGGCTAAACGAGGCCAATTCTTGTAATCAGCAACCAAGGAGAACAAATGAACCAGACAGTCATCAGCGGGAATCTTACGGCGAATATCGAAGTGAAGGAAGTCGGGGAGAAACACCTCTCGAAGTTCACGGTGGCTTGCAACCAGGGGGATGCGACGGTGTTCCTCCCGGTCGAAGCATGGAATCAGAAACACCTGCCCGAGTATCTTCGCAAGGGGTCTCGGGTCCTTTTGGCGGGAGCGCTCCGTCAAGACCAGTGGGAGACGAAGTCGGGAGAAAGGCGTTCACGCCTCGTGCTTCGGGCGCAACAGGTCGACTTCCTCGACCCACCTCGAGGGCGCGCGAAAATGGAGAATGCTCCGCGACGAGTGGGGCAGGGCTCGCGCAACGCGGCCTAGCGGCTGAGGAGGCCAGTCGAGCCGGACTCCGGGTCGGCGGAAAAGGCTGGCTCGGTATCCGATTTCTGCAGCCACGATTCAACGCGCTCAATGGCCTGCGGTGCCCCTGGATAGGCACGTTGCCGGGCACCGAAGGCCTCTGCGTTCCTCGTGATCGATGGATCTTGGCGTAGGCGGTGAACCTCGCCCCAGAGCCGGCGACCCCAGCCCGCTTTGCGGATCGAGGAGCCGCACTTCAGTGATGTGACGGTTTGGCCCCAGAATTTTTGGTCCGCAAAGTGGGGGATCACGATTTGAGGGGTTCCGGCGAGAAAGGCTGAGGTCGTGGTTCCCGCCCCGCCGTGATGGATAACCACGGAGGCTTGGGGAAAGAGTTCTTCATGCGGCCCAGGGGGGATCATCCGGATTTGCTTCTCGGCCGGTGGTGCCGGTGGGGTGAACCAGCCCTGCTGAATGACGAGGGGCTGGTCAATCGGCCAATGCTGGTAAAGGTTTCGGAACTCCTCTTCCATGGAATCATTCGTAACGCTCCCGAAATTGAGGAGGGGAACCTTATCGATTGAGGAGTCCGTCTGAGATTCACCGGAGGAAAACCCTCCCGAAACAAAACCGCTGAAAGCGATGCGGTGCGATAGGTTCTCGGTCTCGTCGAGGTGTAGTTCGGGGGGGGCCAAGACCAGGGAATAGTCTGACGGAGAGCGGAGCCAACTGCGGATTCGCTGGTCAGGCCGGGAAATGATCCGGTTGATGCGGTGCGTTACGAAACGATCTGCCAGATGAGTCATGCGGACGTTCCACTGGATGCGAAGGGCTTTGGGCAGCCAGCTGGGCAGTTGGGGTAAGTTATCGGGGGGATGCAGGGGGGAAAAATAGGTATTGGGGCAAAAGTGAATCGAGATCGCTGGGATCTGGCGGGCGTCGGCCGCCGACTGGTAGAGGGGGAAGAGGTAGGAGTAGAGGAGGGCGTCGGCACCATCCAGGGCCTCGTCGAGAACCGGAAGAATTTCTCCCTGCCATGCATCGACATGACGATACATGGCTTCAACGAGTTTGAGGGGGTTGCGGATGGAGGAGTAGCGCTCCATGAGTCCGGAAAGCTCTTCCTGCGGACCTCCGGGAGGGATGGGGAGGAAGCGGATCCCGCGAGACTCGGTGGCGTCCTTCCAGTGATGGCTCGCCAGTAGGGTTGCGGCATGTCCGCTCCGTACGGCGGCTTCAGCCAGACGAATCACCGGAACGATATCGCCCGTAGAGCCGTGAGAGATGAAGACGAGCCGTAACATGGATGCTTTTGAGGAGGATACTCATTATTTTCATCTTACCAATTCAGAACAGACAATTTCTGTGAATTAGCCTGAAAACTGCTATTAGTTGTCTGAATGACAAGTATCACAGAATCTGGAAATTATGTGTTTTTATTTGCGAGATCCTAATTCTGCCTGACGATCTCTTTTCCATTGATGAACTTTATCGGTTTCTCTAACGTAGACCGTTTGTGCCGATAAGATAGCGCCGCTTATGACCAATTCGAATTCACCATCCATTCCTCAGTCGCCCTTGACTCCGGAAAACCAGCAACTTCTCAGTTCGCTCGTTGCCTCGTCGAACCATGATCAGATTTTGTGGATGTCCGGTTATTTGGCGGGCGCCATTTCGGCGGGTAGCGCCGTTGCGGCTCCGAACGCTGGGGTTGCCCCCGCCGCGGCCTCGAAGGCAAAAGTTCCGCTGTCGATTATTTACGCTACCGAGTCGGGCAACGCAGAAGCCCTCGCCGATGAAGCGAAGAAGCAGGCATCGAAGAAGGGATTTGCGGCTAAAATGGTCGATATGGGCGAGATTGAGCCCTCCGATCTGGTCAGCATGGAGAATGTTCTGGTCATTGCCAGCACTTGGGGAGAGGGCGATCCCCCCGATCGTGCCACTGGTTTCTTCGAAAAGTTTGAATCCGATGGAGCCCCGAAACTCGAGAAAACCCGCTTTTCGGTCCTGGCCCTCGGAGATACCAGCTATGAGCACTTCTGCAAATTTGGGAAGGACCTCGACGACCGGCTGGAAGCTCTCGGCGCACATCGGTTTTTCCCGCTCGTCGACTGCGATGTGGAATTTGAAGAGCCCTTTCAGAAGTGGTTCGATGAGGCGATCGATGTCCTCCTCCAGGACGTAGGCCAGCCCGGGCCCGTAGAGGTTGCCGTGGCGGATGGAGCCCAAATCCCACCGGTTGGGGAAGCCTATGGGAAGAAGAATCCTTTTCCTGCGCCCCTCATGGAGCGAATCAATCTCAATGGCCGGAGCTCCGCCAAGGAAACCTGGCACCTTGAGTTTTCTTTGGAAGGCTCGGGTCTATCTTACGAAGCGGGGGATGCTCTCGGAGTCTTTCCGCAAAATTGCCCGCAATACGTCGGGGAAATGCTCCGTGTAACTGGGTTGGACGGCGATGAGCTGGTTCGGGTCAATGATGAGAAAGTGGCTCTGCGAGCCTCGCTTCTCCGTAATTTGGACGTGACGAATCTCTCCAAGCCGATGCTCGAGAAGTATCAGGAGAAGGCTGAGAGTTCGAAACTGGGTTCGGTTTTGAAAGAAGGCGGCAAAGCTCTGAAGGATTTTCTCTGGGGCCGCCAGATGATCGACATCCTCGAAGAGTTCCCGATCAAGGGATTGTCTCCGCAGGACCTCGCCGATCTTTTCCGCAAGCTTCCTCCGCGTCTATACTCGATCGCTTCGAGTATGAAACAGCATCCGGATGAGGTGCACCTGACCGTGGCAGCGGTGCGTTACAACACTCATGGTCGCGCTCGCAAGGGAGTCTGCTCGACCTATTTTGCCGATTTGATTGAACGGGGCGACACCTCTCCGATCTATTTCCACGCGAACAAGAATTTCCGCCTTCCCGAGAATCCGGATACACCGGTCATCATGGTCGGTCCGGGAACCGGCGTGGCTCCGTTCCGCGCGTTCATCGAAGATCGTGCCGCCACCGAAGCCAAAGGGAAGAACTGGCTCTTCTTCGGAGATCAGCATTTCCAAACCGACTTCCTCTATCAGCTCGAGTGGCAGGACTATCTGAAGGATGGCGTTCTCGATCGGATGGATGTCGCCTTTTCGCGCGACACTCCGGACAAGGTTTACGTTCAGCACAAGATGAAGCAACAGGCGAAGGAACTCTACGCCTGGCTTGAAGAAGGAGCACATTTCTATGTCTGCGGGGATGCCTCGCGGATGGCTAAAGACGTCGCGAAGGCTCTCCAGGAAGTCGTCGTGGAGCAGGGCGGAAAGTCGGAAGAAGACGCTGCGGCCTACGTCAAGCAGTTGAAGAAGGACAAGCGTTACCAGCAGGACGTTTACTGAGGGGTATCGCGTACATAGATAGGGACAAACATGAGTAATCTTTTCGAGGGAGATAATTTCCATCAGAACGAATCCATTAAGGAATCGAGTAACTACTTACGTGGTACGATTCTAGAGGGATTGGCCGACGAGGTGACGGGCGCGATTTCAGCCGATGACACCCAGTTGACCAAGTTCCACGGCACCTACATGCAGGATGACCGCGATGTGCGTGCAGAGCGCCGTCGCAAGAAGCTGGAGAAGGCTTTCAGTTTCATGATTCGTGTCCGGGTGCCCGGAGGCCTGTGCACTCCGAAGCAGTGGTTGGAGATGGATCGTCTGGCCAATGACTACGCCAACGGCACTCTGAAGTTGACGACTCGCCAAGCCTTCCAGTTTCACGGGGTGATCAAGAGTGTGCTCAAGCGCACGATGAAGGAGATCAACGATTCGTTGCTCGATACCATTGCTGCTTGTGGGGACGTAAACCGCAACGTGATGTGCAACCCGAACCCCTATGAGTCGAAGCACCATGAAGTGGTTCAGGATATGGCGCAGAAAATTTCTGATCACCTGACTCCCGCAACACGAGCCTACCATGAGATTTGGCTCGATGGCGAAAAGGTGGCGGATTCGGAAGAAGAAGTGGAGCCGATCTACGGCAAGACCTACCTCCCACGTAAGTTCAAGATCGTCGTCGCGGTTCCGCCGATGAACGACGTCGATATTTACGCGCACTGCCTCGGTTTCATCGCCATCGTCGAAGACGACAAGGTCGTCGGTTACAACGTGACCGTTGGTGGCGGCATGGGCATGACCCATGGTAAGGAAGATACTTTCCCTCGTCTCGCCGAAGTCATGGGCTTCTGCACCCCGGAGCAGGCGGTCGATGTCGCCGAGAAGGTGGTTCTCGTCCAGCGCGATTACGGAGATCGTTCGAACCGGGCCCACGCTCGCCTGAAGTACACGATTGATGATCGCGGTCTCGACTGGTTCCGTGGCGAGGTCGAAAAACGTTTGGGCTATTCGCTGGAGGAAGCGCGTCCGTTCAAGTTCACCGGCACGGGCGATCGCTACGGCTGGTGTGAAGGTTCAGACGGCAACTTCCACTACGGACTCTACGTGGAAAATGGTCGGGTCAAAGACGTACCCGGCGTTCGCATGATGACCGGGTTGCGCAAGATTGCCGAAGTGCATGATGGTGATTTCCGCCTGACCGCGAATCAGAACCTCGTTATCGGAAGTGTGAAGCCCGAGAACAAGGAGAAGATCGAAGCTCTCCTTGAGGAGTACGGAATTTCGAATGATCGCATCCGTACCGGTCTGCGCTACAACTCAATGGCGTGTGTGGCCCTCCCAACCTGTGGTTTGGCACTCGCTGAGAGTGAGCGCTACCTACCAGAGCTGGTTGGCAACCTGGAGCAGATCATTGAAGCCAACGGTCTTCGCAATGAAGACATCAAGATTCGGATGACCGGTTGCCCGAATGGTTGCGGCCGTCCGTATCTTGGAGAGATCGGTTTTGTGGGTCGTGGACCCGGAGTTTACAACATTTACCTAGGTGCCGGATTTGACGGAGCTCGTCTAAACAAGCTCTATCGTCGCGATGTCCCGGAAGCCAATCTGGTGAAGGTCATCTCGCCGATCATTGAGGCCTACGCCAAGGATCGCGAAGAGGGCGAACACTTCGGTGACTTCACCATCCGCAACGGATACGTGAACGAGACCACCAAGGGATCCGAGTTCCACAACGACCTCCCGGAAAAAGTCGATAGCGAGTCCTTCTAAGACTCCAGGCCACTTAAACTTTGCAAGAAGCCGCTTCCTTTTCGGGAGCGGCTTCTTTTTTTGGGGGAGGGGGAGATAAGGGGGATTCTCCCCTCCGATTTGGACCTTCTGCGAAATCGGCGGAAAACGGAGCCCCATTCTTCGTCGATGAATCGCACGACTAAAGTCATGCGAGAACGGGAGAGCCAAAGTAGCGAGAGCTTCCAGCTCTCGATTTGCGTCCTGCGCAGTGCAGATCTACTTACCCAATGGGAGGCTGTCGAGAATGTCAGCCCCCACGTCCGGTCGATGAATCGCACGACTAAAGTCATGCGACAACGGAGGAGCCAGAGTAGCGAGAGCTTCCAGCTCTCGATTTGCGTCCTGGCCGATGCAGATCTACTTACCCATGAGGATACTGTCGAGATTGTCAGTCCCCGCGTCCGTTCGATGAATCGCACGACTAAAGTCATGCGAGAACGGGAGAAGCCAAAGTAGCGAGAGCTTCCAGCTCTCGATTTGCGTCCTGGCCGATGCAGATCTACTTACCCAAGAGGATACTGTCGAGAATGTCAGTCCTCCACGTCCCGTCGATGAATCGCACGACTAAAGTCATGCGAGAACGGGAGAAGCCAAAGTAGCGAGAGCTTCCAGCTCTCGATTTGCGTCCTGGCCGATGCAGATCTACTTACCCATGAGGATACTGTCGAGATTGTCAGTCCCCGCGTCCGTTCGATGAATCGCACGACTAAAGTCATGCGACAACGGAAGAGCCAAAGTAGCGAGAGCTTCCAGCTCTCGATCCCCGCAAAAAAAAAAAGGTTTCGTGAACGCTCTGAGCTGACCGATCAGAAGTAGAAGGTCACACCGGCTTCAAAGATCTGGGCGTTGCCCGGATCGATGGTTACTGAGTAGTCGTCACCCTTATAGGTGAAGTCGTCGAACATCATGAAGCGGTAGGCCCCGTGAACCGAAAGTTGTGGGAGGATGAAAAACTCAACCCCGGCAAAGCCTTGGGCGGTGAAGACTCCGTTGGTGCCATCTCCGTCACCGTATCTCGTTGAAATATCGACTTGGGCCACTGTTCCGCCAATGCCTGCGCCTGCGAGGAGGCGGAAGCGTTCGGTCAGGGGATAGGTGAATCGGTAGTTGACCAGGATGATGCTGAGATCGGCTTTTCCGTCCACGCCGACGTCGGTTCCTTGGTAGGTGTAGGAGGTGTTGATCGAGCGAAGGTCGGTTTGGGTAAACTCCAACTCGATCGCATTCATTTCATCGAAGGCGTAACCGAGGCGTGCCCCGACGCCGGTGGAGTTGTCAAAGTCCGTGTCCAGCCATTGGACAATGCCCTGTATGTAAGCACCTGCGGAAGCGCCGCAGACGGAAAAAGTAAGAGTCGAAATGACAAGTGTCGGAAGGGAGATGATTTTCATGAAGGCAGATCGGTGGTCCGGATGGTTGGATGATTACTGGATTGGATTTGAATTAGTTTTGGCGAAAGAGCTGATCGACTCCCACTCGCCCGCAACCTGCGAGGACGAAAGGGAGAGTGGCGGCGGCATAGAGGAAAGCCTTTTCCTGATCGGCAAATCCGTCACCTCCGTGTACTCCGAAGGCGGCAACCAGCATGGTTGCGAGAATGAGAAATGCGGAGATTCGAGTCAAGAAACCGGCAGCGAGGAAAAGGCCCCCGACGAGTTCGGAGAGAGCCGCTGCCCATGCAAATACTACGGGAGCAGGGAATCCGAGATCTTCGACACCGTCAATAAATCCGCCGGAAATGGGAAATTTTCCGACGCCATGAGCAAGGGCCAAGGCGAGCCCGGTGAAGACGCGGAGTCCGAGGAGTCCGAGTTCGGATCCAGTCGAAGCGGGTCCCGCGCCACCAAAGGCAAACTGTTTTAGCGAAGGCATAGGGGGATGTTGGGACTGCCGACTGGGAAATCAATTCTAATTGGGGGGTGATTCCTCAGAATTTGTTTCCTCGTAGGGAATCGGACCGGCATCCAGAATATAGGGGTCCCGGCTGATCAGCAGTTGGACGCTCTCTTCGATCGCATTCGGTTGGAAAGGGGAGATCTTGACCGTGATTACTTTGGTCAGCGGATCGAAGGTGAGGATCTCGAATTCGTTGTGCTCAAGTCCTGCGCGGAGGGCTGGCGTCTCTATACCCGGGTTCCCGTCGACTCGAATTTCGTTGGCGCGGAGGATCTCGACTTGCTCATCGAGGCGGGAAACTCTCCAAAGATTTTTGGAATCGTCTTGGACGAGCCAGCGGGTTTCCCCGGTCTCCGGAGAGACCCAGATCGAAAAGGCTTTCTCGTGCTCGAAGGGCAAATCCGGGAGAGGGATGGCTTCTGCGGATCGCTCGAAGGTGGAAAGGGGAGCCGGATCGTTGGAGTGATCGGAGGCGCTCCGGAGAAACGCGATTCCGGCGGCAATGACGCAGCCGATGAAGAATCCTCCGGCGAATACTCGGACTCGTTGTGACTGTTTCATGGTTGCTTTCGCTCCTTCCGCTCCTTCGCTCCACGCATGAAACACTTCACGATGGCGACTCCGGGAGCCCAAATTCCCGAGAGGATGGTGCCCGTCTTCAGTCCGTAAAGAGCGATATTCCAGGTCGTCTCATCCTTGAGGAAGAGGGGTCCCAGAATTAGAAAGACGAGGCAACCGGTGGTCGCCCCGATGAGGACCATGCCCAGAGTGTAGTAGAGGAAGATCCCCGCCCAGCGAATGATTAGCCAGACCCAGTCTCCGAACGACTTGGCGTTACTCATTGGCCTCGAGATTGTTTCTTGGCGACGCTGTCTTTGGCTGCATCGGAAGTGCGCCGCAGTTTTCGGGCTTCGCTCTTTTTGCGGGCGAGTTCACGCATATCGATCGCGACATCGTCGTGTTCGAAGATTTCCTGGCCGAGGATGGATTCCATCACATCTTCCATGGTCAAAACTCCAGCGACCGAACCGTATTCGTCGACGACGACTCCGAGTTGCTGGTGGTTTTTGAGGAAAATCTGCAGAGCATCGGAAGCGGTGGCGTTTTCGGGGATAAAGACGGTCTCGTACATAAGGTCGCCGACGGTTGTCGATTCGCCTTCCCCGTCTGCCATTTTCGCAAGGAGATCCCGGCGCCGCACGACTCCAATCATTTCATCAATGTTGTCGTGGTAGACGGGGATTCGGGCGAAGGGGATGTTCTTGAAATCGCGAATGACTTCTTCGACCGGGGTGTCTTTTTCCAAAGCAGTGACCACCGTCCGCGGAGTCATGATTTCGCTGACGGGGATCGTGTCGAGGCTCAGGGCATTGGAGATCATGCGTCTTTCGCTCTCGGTGAGATCACCATCTTTCGCGCTCTTCTCCGCCAGCAGAAGGATTTCCTCGTCTGGGGTTTCATTCGAGGGTTGCGGTTTGACGAAGAAGCGAACCGCAATTTTGCACAGGAATGACACCGGGAGCATAATGATGCGAATCCAGTGCAGGGGATAAATAAGGATCGGCTGCAGGGCGGGGCGATAGAGGACGCCGATGTTTTTCGGGATGACCTCCGAGAAAATCAGGATCCCCATGACCAAGGCGGCCGAAAAGAAGACTACGTTCTCTTCTCCGAGGGCGGTCGCAGCCAGAGCCCCGCTGACGCTGGCGCCGGCAGTGTTGGCAATCGTGTTCAGACTGAGGATGGCCGAAGTGGTCTCCTCGATCTCGATCTTAAAACGCTCGAGACGGGCTCCAATGAGCGGATGGCGTTGTTTCAAGCCTTCGATCTCGGTGGTTGTGGTGCTGAGGATCATGGCCTCGAGCACGGAACAAAGGGCCGAAATGCACACGGTGAAGCCAACGGCGAGAACGAGGTAGACTAGATCGTCGCCCATCATCGGATGCCCCCGGATTCACGAGGATCTCGGTCGAAGTGACTTCGACTCACGGAGATCCGTTCGGCTGATATTGTTGCATGTGAATGGAACGGAGATCGACTCTCTCGATCGCCGTCCGATTCGGACGTACAGGAACCTTCTTTTTCCACAGGACTGGAGAATTTGCCGAAAGGAGTGCAGAAGGACAAGGCAAACCTTTCGTCGTTTGTGAAGGGGGCGTGTCGGGGATTCCGCACGGAAACTGGGGAGTTGCTTCGAAGCGCTTCCCTGCAGACACAAAAAAGCCCCCGGGAAGATCCCGGGGGCTTGGTGCAGGAAAGAGTCTCAGGCGGACTACTTCAGAGCCGCTTGGGCGGCTGCGAGTCGGGCTACTGGCACGCGAGGTGGCGAGCAGCTGACGTAGTCGAGACCAACATTGTGGAAGAACTCAATCGAGGAAGGATCCCCGCCGTGTTCTCCGCAGATGCCGAGCTTCAGGTCTTTCTTGGTCGAACGACCACCCTTGACGCCGAGTTCGACGAGCTTGCCAACACCCTTGGTGTCGATCGAAGCAAACGGGTTCTGCGGCATGATTTCCGTCTCCTTGTACTTGCCGAGGAAGGAACCTGCGTCGTCGCGGCTCATTCCCAGACCAGTCTGGGTCAGGTCGTTTGTGCCGAAGCTGAAGAATTCCGCGGTTTCCGCGATCTCGTCGGCGGTGACGGCGCCCCGTGGGACTTCGATCATCGTTCCAACGAGGTACTTGAATTTCACCTTCTTGGCGGTCATGACTTCTTCAGCCACGCGGTGGATGACGGCGGCCTGATTCTTGAGCTCGTCGGCGAAACCAACGAGGGGAACCATGACTTCCGGGACGACCTTGATCGGCTTCTTGAGCTTGTAGCAAGCTGCAGCCGCTTCGAAGATCGCACGGGCCTGCATCTCGGTGATTTCCGGGTAGGAAATTCCGAGACGGCAACCGCGGTGACCGAGCATCGGGTTGGCTTCGTGAAGGGCATGAACGCGCTCGGTGATGATGTCGATGTCGACTCCGAGAGAGTTCGCCAGCTCACGCTTGGCCGATTCGTCGTGCGGGAGGAATTCGTGCAGAGGAGGATCCAGGAGGCGGATCGTAACCGGACGTCCACCCATGGCCTTGAAGAGACCCGTGAAGTCCCGACGCTGGAAGGGCAGGAGCTTCTTGAGGGCGGCGCGGCGTTCGTTCTCGTCCGAGGAGAGAATCATCTGACGCATGTAGGTGATGCGGTCGCCTTCGAAGAACATGTGCTCCGTGCGGCAGAGGCCGATGCCTTCCGCTCCGAGTGCAACAGCGTTCTTGGCCTGCTCTGGCGAGTCGGCGTTGGTGCGGACTCCGAGCTTACGAGCCTTGTCGGCCCAGCTCATGACTTGGTCGAAGAGCTGGTAGGTGTAGCTGGACTCAGGCTTCTTCTTGCCGCTGAGAACCTGATCGACTTCCGAAGGAGCGGTGTCGACGTGGCCGGCGTAGATTTCACCAGTCGTTCCGTCGATGGAGATGTCATCCCCTTCCTTCAGAACGGTCTTGCCAACAGTCAGGGTGCGAGCGCCGTAGTTGATGACGACGTCGGATGCACCGCAGACGCAAACCTTGTTCATCTGACGGGCAACGAGAGCTGCGTGCGAGCTAACCCCACCGCGAGAGGTGAGGATCCCGTCGGCAGCGATCATGCCACGAAGGTCTTCCGGTGTGGTTTCGACGCGGCAGAGGACAGCGTGACCGCCGCTCTTGGCAACGCCTTCCGCCTTTTCAGCGGTGAAGCAGATCTTACCGGAGGCAGCTCCAGGGCCTGCCGGAAGACCGGTGGCGAGGAGCTTGGCTTTCTTAATGGCTTTTTCGTCGAAGACGGCCACGAGAAGACTCGAGATGGAGTCGGCCGGAATCTTGGTGAGGGCGACCTTCTGGTTGATGAGGCGTTCCTTCACGAGCTCGACGGCGATGCGGACCGCAGCCAAACCGGTGCGTTTACCGTTGCGGGTCTGCAGCATGTAGAGCTTGCCTTCCTCAACGGTGAACTCGAAGTCCTGCATGTCCTTGAAGTGACGCTCGAGCTGCTTGCGAACCTTTTCGAGTTCGGCGTGAGCGGCGGGCATCTCTTCCTTCAGCTTGGCAATCGGGTTCGGAGTGCGGATACCGGCGACGACGTCTTCCCCTTGAGCGTTGATCAGGTATTCACCGTAGAAAACCTTCTCACCGTTGGCGGGGTCACGAGTGAAGGCCACGCCCGTTGCGCAGGTGTCGCCCATGTTCCCGAAGACCATTGCCTGAACGTTGACCGCGGTGCCCCATTCAGCCGGAATGTTGTACTTCTGGCGGTAAAGGATCGCGCGTTCGTTCTGCCAGGAGCTAAAGACGGCTCCGACTGCGCCCCAGAGTTGTTCGTAAACATCCTGCGGGAAAGCGCTCTTGGTGCGGGACTTGATCAGAGCCTTGTAGCGCTTGATCAGTTCCTTGAGGTCGTCCGCGGTCAGCTGGTTGTCGAGCTCGACGCCGACTTCCTTCTTCAACTCATCGAGGCATGCGTCGAAAGGTTCGTGATCGTTTTCGTGCTGCGGCTGTACACCCATGACGACGTCTCCGTACATGCCGATGAAGCGACGGTAGCAGTCGTAGGCGAATGCGGCGTTGCCGGATTCTTCCGCCAAGGCTTCGACGGTTTTGTCGTTGAGCCCGAGGTTGAGGATCGTGTCCATCATGCCCGGCATCGATTCGCGGGCGCCGGAACGAACGGAAAGGAGGAGAGGCTTCTTGGAAGCGCCGAACTTCTTGCCGAGCTGCTTCTCGATCGAAGCAACCGACTGGCGCATTTCCTTGTCTAGCGTAGTGGGGTACTTACGACCGTTTTCATAGAAAAAGGTGCAAACCTCGGTGGTGATGGTGAAGCCCGGAGGAACAGGGAGACCAATGCGGGCCATCTCGGCCAGGTTGGCACCCTTGCCGCCCAGAAGGTTACGGAGCTTGGAGCTGCCGTCGGTCTTCTTGCCGAACTCGTAGATGCTCTTCTTGGGCGTGGCTACGCGTTTTGCGCGCTTCGCCGTTTTGCGGGCCCCTTTACGGGCCGTCTTTTTTGTGGCTTTTTTTGCTGACATACTGGTATGTGTTGGGTTTCTGAAAGGCTGTTTCTCCGAGGTGGGAAAAGGGTTGAGGAAATAGCTGTCTCGCAGACTGTCAATGGAATAGCGACTTGGGAGGCCGCTGGAAGCCGAATGAGGATCGGTTTTGAGTTTGTGGAAAATAAGGATCGTGGAAATTTTGAGCGGTCTCATCGGGAAGGGGAGTCGTTCGTTTTCGTTTCCGGTCCTCCACCGATGTCGGAAGTTTGATGCCGAATCGCGGCGTTCGTTTTGCCTCCGGTTCTTTCGCAGTGGTCGCATCGTCGTCCACCTGTGAACCCTTTTCGGCGTCCGCCGGTCGAAGGGAGAACTGTGTGGCGGATGGATTCCTTGTCGGTGGTTGTCCTCGAGTTTTACTGAGGTCTTGGGCGAACGCATGAGGCTGGTCAGGCGGTCGGAAACTAAGGGAAGGTAGCGGAGAGTCTGATCTTTCGGCTTGACCTAACGCGTGTTGGGTTTTGGAGTGGGAGGCACTTATGTTGAAGATACTCCTCACGACTACCTCTTTTCAGGACACGCCCGGAGGGCACCAAGAACTCCTCGAAGCCGCTGGCTTTGAGGTTCACTGCGAGCGGGGACCGCTGCCGGAATCACGGATGCTGGAGCTCGCTGGCGAGTTCGATGCTTTTCTTTGTGGGGATGACGCCATTACGGCCGAGGTCATTGATAAGTCGCTCCCGCGTCTCCAGCTGATTTCGAAGTACGGGATCGGGATTGATAAGATCGACGTAGACCACGCTTCGGCCAAAGAGATTCCCGTCCTCTTTACGCCGGGTGTGAATCACACCACCGTGGCTGAGCACGCTTTCGGCCTGATGCTCTGCTTGAGCAAGGACCTGCCGGAGGCGGCAACTGCGGCACGCCGCGGCGAGTGGAAACGCAAGACCGGCCATGAGCTCATGGGGAAGACGATTGGAATCCTCGGTCTCGGCCGGATTGGTAAGGAGGTGACGATTCGTGCCCGTGCTTTCGGGATGCCGGTGATCGCCTTTGACCCCTACTGGGATGAAGCCTTTGCCAACGAGCATGGCGTCACCCGTTGTGAGTCGGCGGAGGAAGTTTTGAAGAAAGCGGATGTGGTTTCTCTCCACCTCTTCCTCACCGAGGACACGCGCGACCTGATTAATGCCGACCGGATCAAGACGATGAAGCCGGGAGCTCTTTTGATTAACTGCGCCCGAGGCGAGCTGGTCGATGCCAAGGCAGTTGCCGAAGCGTTGGAGGCTGGCGAACTCGGAGGTTATGGAACGGACGTTCTCGACGAGGAGCCGCCCCCCGCAGATCACCCGTTGCTCAGCGCCCCGAATTGCGTGGTCACCCCGCACATCGGATCGCGCACCTATGAGTCGGTTGTCCGTCAGGGGACGAAGTCGGTGGAGAATCTCATCCTCGCTCTCGCCGGGAAGAAGCCCCGGGCCCAAGTGAACAAGGCTGCGATCAAGCCTTCGGCTGCGGCTGAAGATCTCGCGTCGAAATTTGATTGGGTCGCCTCGGCTGAATCGGCCTCCGAATAAATCATTCCAAACGAGTCACGAACTCGAACCCTATTATTTCCATGAGTAATCAAGAACAGTTTTTCGTCGTCCCCGAAGAAGCGCACAACGCGCTGGTTTCGGCGGCTTATCAGCACCGCGGTTTCACCCAGGACGAAGCCGATGCGGGTGCCCGTTTTGCGGCTCTGGCTTCCCGTCACGGGATCCGCACTCACAACGCGATCAAGGCCCTGCACCTCGACCATTTGTTCGGGAGTGCGTCCGGCGGATGCGTTCCCGGTGCCGAAATTGAAAAAATTCCTTCCCGCTTCGAAGCGACCGAGGTCTGGAATGCGAATTTGAAACTCGGTCAAGCCGTCGCTTTTGACGCCATTGATCGGGCCATTGAGTTGGCCGATAAATACGGCGTGGGTGTGGTTTCAGTCGACCGGGCCTTTCACTACCTGTGGGGTGGGGGGTATGTCATGGACGCCGCCCGTCGTGGTTATATCGCCTACACCAATTGTACGGCGGCTCTTGCCGAGGTCGTTCCCTTCATGGGCAAGACTCCGACTCTCGGAACGAATCCTCACTCGTGGGGATTCCCGACCGTTGATTCCGTGGGCTTCCCGATCGTCGTTGACTGGGCAACAAGTGTTGTGGCCATGGGGCGGGTTCAGCAGTTTGCCCGCGAGGGATTGACTCTGCCGGCCAACGCCGCTGTCGATTCTGAAGGCAATCCGACGACCGATCCCAAGAAGGCGGTCGCTCTTCTTCCGTTCGGTGCTCACAAGGGCTACGGACTTTCTTTGATTAACGAGATTGTTGGCGCCTTCATCGGAGGTTCGCTGCCGACGATTCGTTCCCGCTGGTCCGAGCCGGGTGAAAAACATAGCCCGAATTTCTTCTTCCAGGTCATTCACCCCGAGGCGATTTCTTCCGGACTTTTTGCCGGCGGAAAGACTCAGAGTGAAAACGTGCGCGAAGTCCTCGGTGATATCCTCGGCAACGGAAATGAAGGATGTCTCCTTCCGGGGCAGATCGAGGCGAACGCGGCGAACGCTTCCGAGAAGGCCGGCGGCCTTCTGTTCTCCAAGGCAGAACTGGATGCCTTCAGTGAAATTGCCGAAGAATGTGGGGATGGTTCTTGGAATCCCGAGAGCTTTCCGCAAGCTGGAAACTAAGCTCGTCGTCCCCGTTGGGGCGCAGGCCAACCTCAAATCCATCAAACCCAAATATTGTTTCAGAAAGACTTATGAGTGAACTCACCCTCCGTCCCGCTTCCGAATGTAAATACGACTGCGTTTCGCTTGGCGAAATCATGCTTCGCCTCGATCCCGGCGAAGGCCGCGTGCGCACGACTCGCCAGTTCCAGGCCTGGGAGGGCGGCGGTGAGTATAATGTCACCCGCGGACTCCGTCGCTGCTTTGGCCTAAACACGGCCGTCGTCACAGCTTTTGCCGATAACGAAGTCGGTCGTCTCGTCGAGGACTTCATCCTCCAGGGGGGAGTCGATACTTCTTGGGTTCAGTGGAAAGAATACGACGGCATCGGCCGCACGGTTCGCAACGGTTTGAATTTCACCGAGCGTGGTTTCGGAATCCGCGGCGCGGTCGGGGTTCCGGATCGTGGGAACACTGCCGCTTCGCAGCTCAAAGCTGGCGATGTCGACTGGGAAAAGCTCTTCGGTGAAGAGGGTACCCGGTGGTTCCATACGGGTGGGATTTACGCTGCCCTGTCCGATTCTACGGCCGAGGTGGTGATCGAAGCGGTTAAGGCTGCGAAGAAGCACGGCACGATTGTTTCCTTTGATTTGAACTATCGCCCGTCTCTCTGGAAGTCGATCGGTGGCTTGGCCAAGGCTCAAGAAGTCAATCGCGAGATCGCCAAATACGTCGACGTGATGATCGGTAACGAGGAAGACTTCACCGCTTGTCTCGGTTTTGAGGTTGAGGGTGTGGACGAGAACATTTCCGAGATCGACGTCGGGGCCTTCGAAAAGATGATCACCCAAGCGGTGAAGGAGTTTCCGAATTTCAAGGTGACTGCAACCACTCTGCGTGGTGTGAAGACGGCCACCGTCAACGACTGGAGTGCCATCGTCTGGTGCGACGGCAAGTTCCACCGTTCCCGCGAATATCCGGGCTTGGAAATCATGGACCGCGTCGGTGGGGGGGACAGTTTCGCTTCCGGACTCATTTACGGATTCCTTTCCGACGCCGGTGCTGATGCCGCGGTCAATTACGGTGCCGCTCACGGAGCGCTCGCCATGACCACTCCGGGGGACACTTCGATGGTCACCGTCAAGGAAGTCGAAAAGATCATGGGTGGCGGTGGAGCCCGCGTCGTCCGCTAACCAATCCTATTTTGAAGAAGACTGTGCGAAGGACGAAATCTCTGTGACAGCCTTGCCACAGGGCCGAACTTGAAGGTTGAAACCTCGGGGCTCACGACGCTGAATGTCTAACATCGGTCCGCCGATTTTTCTTTCGCCAGCACTTACTTAACTCGAATCACCAAATTATGTCTGAAGAACTCTCTGAAATTGGTCTGATCGGCCTCGCCGTCATGGGCCAGAATCTCGCTCTGAACATTGCCGACCACGGCTTTAAGATCTCCGTTTACAACCGGACGACCTCGAAAATGGAAGCGTTTGTTTCCAAGCACCCGGACACTCCGGGAGGTCTCGTTGGAAAAGCAGAGCTGAAGGACTTCGTCGATTCCCTCCGGAAGCCACGTAAGATCGTCATCCTCGTCAAGGCCGGTGCCGGCACCGACGCGGTGATCGACGAACTCGTCCCGCTTCTCGATGAAGACGACATTATCATCGACGGCGGTAACGCCAAGTGGACGGACACAATCCGCCGCGAAAAGGATCTGACTGCCAAGGGACTCCGCTTCATCGGCAGTGGTGTTTCCGGTGGGGAAGAAGGCGCACGCTTTGGTCCGTCACTCATGCCCGGCGGTAAAGAAAGTGCCTACCGCGAGCTCCAACCCATCTGGGAAGCCGTGGCCGCCAAGGTCGACCACGAGACTGGCAAGCCTCTCGAGGGCGCTGCTCCGGGTAAGCCAGTTGAGGGGGGGGTGACCTGCACCACTTATATCGGGCCGAACGGTGCCGGTCACTACGTGAAGATGGTCCATAACGGTATTGAGTACGGCGATATGCAGATGATCTGCGAATCGTACGATCTCATGAAGAACATCCTCGGTATGGATGCGCCTTCGATTGGGAAGGTCTTCGAAGAGTGGAATTCGGGTGACCTCGATTCCTTCCTCGTTGAAATTACCGCTGACGTTCTTCAGCAGAAGGATCCGGCCACCGGAAAAGACTTTGTCGACATTGTCCTCGACGCCGCTGGCCAGAAAGGCACCGGGAAGTGGACGAGCATTAACGCTCTCGACATGGGCACGCCGGCTCCGACCGTTGCCGAAGCCGTCTTCGCCCGCTGCCTCAGCGCAGTGAAAGAAGAACGCGTGGCCGCTTCGGAGATTCTCCCTGGACCGGATGCATCCGAAGCTCCTTCGGCCGACGAGCTTATTCCGGCGATTCGGGACGCGCTTTACTGCTCGAAGATTTGCTCGTATGCACAGGGCTTCCAGCTCATGCGCCACGCGCAGGAAGAATATGACTGGGAACTCGATTTCGGGAAGATCGCTCAGATCTGGCGGGGTGGCTGCATCATCCGTGCACGTTTCCTCCAGAAGATCACCGAAGCCTACGACCGCGATCCGAAGCTCGCCAATCTCTTGCTCGATCCGTACTTCTGCGACGCGATCACCAAGGGGCAGACGGCTTGGCGTAAGGTCGTTGCCCTCGCTGCGACACACGGTGTTTCCGCTCCGACGTTTAGCTCCGCGCTCTCTTACTATGATGGCTACCGCTCGGCCCGCCTCCCGCAGAACCTTCTGCAGGCGCAGCGCGACTTCTTCGGTGCCCACACTTATGAGCGCGTCGATCAGCCACGCGGCAAATTCTACCACATCGATTGGCCTGTAGACGGTCGTCCGCAATTGGAGGCATAAGAGAGTGTCTTCTGATAAAAACCTCTACGCGGGAACTCCGTTCGATCTCTCTGGCAAGGTTGCCGTCATTATCGGCGGCACCGGCGAGCTCTGTGGAGCGATGGCCGAAGGAATCGCCACGGCAGGTGCCAAGGTGATCCTGGTCGGACGCAGTCAAGAGAAGGCGGAAAGCCGCATTCGCAAGATCGAGTCGGCGGGCGGGCAAGCGGAATTCCGGGCCTGTGACGTGGGCAGTCGGTCGTCGATCAGTCAGTTGGCCGAATCGCTCTTCGCCTCTCATGGCAAGGTCGACGTCCTGGTCAACGGTGCCGGAGTCAATTCAGCCACTCCGTTCCTCGAGATCGAAGACGAAGAATTGGATCGCATCTTTGATGTGAATTTCAAAGCGGTCTTCCGCACTTGCCAGGTTTTCGGGGCCAAGATGGTTGAGGCGGATAAACCTGCGTCGATTATTAATGTGGGCTCGATGTCCGGGGTGATTCCTCTTTCGCGGGTCTTCACTTACTCGGCGACCAAGGCGGCGGTTCACAATCTCTCGAAGAATCTCGCTCGCGAGTGGGCGCCTTCGGGAATCCGGGTGAATACTCTCGTGCCAGGCTTTTTCCCAGCAGAGCAGAATCGTAAGATTCTCTCCGAGGAGCGCGTCGCACAGATTATGGGTCATACGCCGATGAAGCGATTCGGGAACTCCGATGAGCTCGTTGGAGCGACTCTGCTTCTTGCATCTGCGGCCGGGTCATTCATGACCGGAACGGAAACCATCGTCGATGGCGGTTACGCATCGATGACGATCTAAGATTCTTTAGATTTTTATTGTTGAGACAATTTGAGCGGGGTAGCTTCAGTTTATGAAGCTTCCCCGCTTTTTTTGTGTCCTCACTTTGAGTTGCCTTCTTTTCGGAATGATATCGCCGCTTTCGGCTCGGATCGGAGAATCCCGGAGTGATCTTGAGAGGAGACTCTTGCGTGAGAGCGATCGTGGTCTCGAGGTGACCGATAACGACCTTGAGGAGTTTTATCGGTCCAGATTCCCCGTTTTTGAAAAGGTTCAGATCCTTGACGAGGAGGAGGGGATTGACTACGTGATCTATTACAAGGTCAGTGGCGATCTGGTCCCGTCCAGCAATCGTCTCTGGAAAGAAGATTCCAAAGGGCGCCGCAGTGATCGCCCCGAACAGAACCCTCCCGGCTGGATGCTTCACGTTGTCTACTACAACGGAACCTCTGTCCTCGAGCTCTACAATCGTTCCAAGTCTCTTACGGAACTGGAGAAGGATGGGATTTTATTACGAAATGCGGAGGGGAAACGCTGGGTGAAGGGTAGGATTCCTACCGATGACGATTCGGTTATCGCTCCCGAGGTCTTTCCGGCAAACCATTATCGGGAAGACATGGGGGTCTATGCCAATGTCGAAGGGGATTCTGTTCTTATCTACGACCCTCGGCTGGATCAACGGATCAATGAGTTGAATCTCGAGAGAGCCAAAGAGGAAGCTCCCGATAGCCTCGACGGTTTTTAATCGACTGCGAGACCCGGGAACTTACCCAAAAAAAGGCCGGCTCCCAGAGGAAGCCGGCCGGAAAGTTCTGTTCGAAACTTATTCTCCGAGTTGGAACCGAGCGAAGCGTCCGATCACGAGGTTCTCACCCATCTTCGAAACGTTTTCGGTGAGGAGGTCGCGGATGCTTTGGTCCGGGTTCTTGACGAATGGCTGTTCCATCAGGCAGATGGTGGAGAAGTACTTGTCGAGCTTGCCTTCCACGATCTTCTGAATGGCTTGCGGTGGCTTGCCTTCGGCTTGAGAAACGGCGATTTCGCGTTCCTTCTCAACCACTTCTTCCGGAACATCTTCCCGGTTGACGTAGAGAGGGGAGGCTGCGGCCACGTGCATGGCGAGGTCCTTGGCGATGGCCTTGAAGTCATCGTTCTTGGCCACGAAGTCGGTTTCGCACTTCAGTTCGACGAGGACGCCCACCTTACCACCGAGGTGGATGTAGGATTCGACGATTCCTTCGCTTGCATCGCGTCCTGCCTTCTTGGCCGCAGTTGCGACGCCTTTCTTGCGAAGGATCGCGATGGCCTGTTCGGCGTCTCCGGCCGCTTCGAGGAGGGCCTTCTTGCAGTCCATTAGTCCGGCTCCGGTTTGTGCACGGAGGTCGGCAACGAGTTTTGCGCTAATCTGACTCATGAGAATTGGGTTTTTAGATAAAAAAGTGGGATGGTTTAAGACTCCTTCGATTCTTTCGAACCTTCCTCAGAGGAGAAACCTTCCGGAAGGGTGACTTCCCCTTCGTTCTCCACATCGGAGAAAACGTTGCGGGAGATGACCGGACCCGAGGACTTCGGCATGGAAACCGACTCGCGGCTTTCGAGGCCGTCCTGAATCGCTTCCACGATCGCTTCCACGATGATGCGGATCGACTTGGCTGCGTCGTCATTGCCCGGAATCGGGTAATCGACGAAGGATGGGTTTGAGTTGGTGTCTACGAGGGCGATCACAGGGATGCCGAGACGACGGGCTTCTTCAACAGCGATTTCTTCGTTGTTGACGTCGATGATGAAAAGAGCGGAAGGAACTTCGTTGATGTCGATGATCCCTTCGAAGTTGCGGTTCATCCGGACCATTTGGCGGCGGATTGCAGCGCCTTCCTTCTTGGGAAGGTCGTTCAGCGAACCGTCCTTTTCCATAGCGAGGAAACGACGATACTTCTGCAAGCTGGTCTTGATGGTTGCGAAATTGGTCAGCGTGCCACCCATCCAGCGGTTTACGGTGAAGGGCATGCGGGTTTCCGCAGCTGCTTCGCGAACGATTTCTTGAGCCTGGCGCTTGGTGCCGACGAAAAGGATGTTCTTCCCGGTGCGGACTGTGTCGGTCACGAACTGGCAAGCTTTCTCGAGCTGGTTGTAGGTCTTCTCCAGATCAATGATGGAGATACCATTCCGGTGGTCGAAAAGGTATGGCTTGAAGTTCGGGTTCCAGCGGCGGACTTGGTGTCCGAAGTGTACGCCTGCGTCGAGGAGATCTTTTGGTGTGATGTTCATGGTTCAAAGCCCCAGAAACGGGGAGAAATCAGGTTTTCTTGGTTGTACTTCTTGATGTTAGTCTTGAAACGAAACGATAAAAACTAGGGGTTGGGGGTGCGGGTTCAAGAACAAAACCAGCGAATCTCGGGGTTTTCGGCAAGCGATAAGGTCAAAAGATACTGGGATGTAACACTTCTTCTCTTTTTTTCTTTTTGCGACACCGAGTCTCGACAGTAGGCCCGGTTCTAGCTATCCCGAGGGTATATGAAGCCTAAGAAAGTAGCCTTCCTTACCGCGGGTGGTCTCGCGCCTTGTCTCTCTTCCGCTGTGGGCGGACTGATCGAGCGATACACGGAGATGGATCCGTCGATCGAGCTCATTTACTACCGGAGCGGATACAAGGGGCTTCTCCTCGGAGATTCCGTGGTCGTTGATGCAGAGATGCGGAAAAATGCCGGGGTTCTCCATCGTTTCGGAGGGAGCCCTATCGGCAATAGCCGGGTCAAGCTCACCAATGTGAAGGATTGTGTGAAGCGCGGCCTTGTCGCGGAAGGGGAAGATCCCCAAAAGAAGGCGGCGGATCAGCTGATCGCCGATGGCGTCGACATCCTCCACACCATCGGAGGAGATGACACCAATACCGCTGCCGCCGATCTCGCTGCTTTCCTCAAGGAAAATGATTACAGCCTCACCGTCATTGGTCTGCCGAAGACGATCGACAACGACGTCGTGCCGATCGCGCAGAGCCTGGGTGCCTGGACGGCGGCCGAAGAGGGTGCCAAGTATTTCGAAAACGTAGTGGCCGAGCACAATGCGAATCCCCGCATGCTCATCATCCACGAGGTCATGGGTCGCAACTGCGGCTGGTTGACCGCGGCCACCGCTGCCGAGTATCGCAAGATCCTTGATCGCAAAGAGTGGGTTCCGGGTCTTGGATTGAGCCGCGAACGTCACGAGGTGCACGGGGTCTTTATCCCGGAAATGGATCTCGACCTCAAAGCCGAAGCCGCTCGCCTGAAGATGGTCATGGACGATCAGGACTGCGTGAATCTTTTCATCAGTGAAGGGGCCGGAGTCGAAAGCATCGTTGCCCAGATGGAAGAAGCGGGTGAGGAAGTCCCTCGCGACGCCTTCGGTCACGTGAAGCTCGATGCCGTTAATCCGGGCAAATATTTCGGGGAAAAGTTCGCGGAAGCTCTCGGAGCGGAAAAGGTTCTCGTTCAAAAGAGCGGTTACTACGCCCGTGCGGCGGCCGCTAACATCGAAGACCTTCGTCTCATCAAGAGCTGCGTCGATCTCGCCGTTGAATGCGCCTTCCGGAAAGAGGGCGGCGTGATTGGTCACGACGAGGATCAGAACAATGTTCTGCGCGCCATCGAGTTCGACCGGATCAAGGGCGGCAAGCCTTTCGACGTCGAAGCTTCTTGGTTCAAGGAACTGCTCTCCGAAATCGGCCAAGCCTAAGGCCCACTCTGAGTCAGCCCCTTCGGCTGGCGGGATTCACATTCCGTCCCGAGGGGGTGGGACGCTATCTTGCGCTGCGAAGCGCAGGTGTTCTCTCTTTGTCGGAAGATGCCCCGTGTTCAGGGCAGTCTCTGGTAGTAGGTGAATTCGTGCCCGGGCAGGAGCTCGGGATGGAATATCGCAATGAGGTCGGCCAGCACACGGTCGGGGTAGACGCTGCCCGATTCCCAGAAGTCGTTTGCCCCGCTCGGGCGAACGCGAAGGTTGCGGTTGTAAACTTCGCCAGCTTGGAAGACGGGAAGGGAGCGGAAACGTTCGTCGGAGGTAGCCAATTCGTTGAGCGTGGCATAGCGCCCAGGGTTGAGCCAAAAGTCGGCCGTGAAGCCTTTGGCCAAGGCGGACTCGAAATCGATCGGGAAGCTTCCAGTCGAGGAATTGTCCTTCCAAAGCGATTGCGCTCCCGCGTCCTCCAGGAATGCTGCCGTGAAACTAGCCCCTCCCGGCATATACCAGATCCCGCCGAAGGGGGCTGAGAGCAGGACTTTCGGTTGATCCGGGGAAGCCGCGGATACGATCTCTTCGAGCTCGTGGTAGCGCTCCTGGGTTTCTTCAAAGAGGGCGAAGGCTTCCTCGCGATGCCCGGTGATGATTCCGAAGAGCTTGATCCATTCGCTGCGGCCCAATGGCTCTGTTTCTTTCCAGGAGGCGGTGACGAGAACCGGAATGCCTGCGTCTCGCAGGCGGGTCTCCAGAGCCTCTTGCCCCGAATTGATCCGGGTGAGAATGACGAGGTCGGGCTTCGCCGCGATCACTGACTCCAGATCCAGATTGTTCCCAGCACCGACTTCGATTACCTCTCCGTTGGCATGCATTTCGCCGATTCGCTCCGAGAAAACATAGTCTACATCGTCGACTGCGATGACTTGCTCGAGAGCCCCAATCGCATTCAGGGGCCCGATGTAGGTCGTGGAGAGGGAGACGATTTTTTCCGCGGGAATCGGAATGGTCCGAGTCGCGGTGTTTTCATTTTTGGCCTCTCCTTTGGGGATGAGTTCGTATTCGAGGCTCTGCGACGGTTGGATCGGGTCGATGATGGAAACACGGTAGGCGGCGCCGGGCAGCTCTTCAATGGAGAGGGTGGCAGATTCTTCCATTAACTCCCGCCCGCCGGACCAGAGAGGGAGAACGGACAAGCCGATGATCAACAAGTTCGACGTTTTATTACAAAGAGCCCCGAGGGTAGAAAAATTCATTCCCTTTTCTACGGGTGATCGGCCGTCGACCGCAATCCTTCGGGTGGACCTAAGGGACCGCGGCATTGATTCCGCCCCGACGGAACCCTCGAAGCGGGCAGGGGCAAACCATGAGAGGCCTTGCCCTGTCCCCGATAATTCTTACCGCCTCGAAGCGGCCAAGAAGTAGAGCAGCCAGCTGAGCGACGACACAAAGGCGGCAATGTAAGTCCAGCCCGCAGCGTTCAAGGTCTTCTTTACGCCGGGTAGTTCATCGCTTTCGATGATGCCCAAGCTGTCCAATTGGACCGTTGCTCGTCGGCTCGCATCAAATTCGACCGGGAGAGTGATGAGTTGAAATACAGTGAGGATGGCATAGACCACCACTCCGAGAAGAATGAATCCACTGAAGTGAAAGAAAAGACCGCCGAAGACAACCAGTGGCAGCATTCGCGAAGCGATGTTTGTGATCGGTCCCAAGGCCATGCGGGTTTGTAGCATCGAATAGCCCACTTTGTGCTGAATGGCATGACCCGCTTCATGGGCGGCGACACCGAGGGCGGCGAGGCTAGTCCCCCCAAAGTTGTGCTGACTCAGGCAAAGGCGTTTTCGAGTGGGATCGTAGTGGTCTGTCAGCTCGCCCTGAATTGGCACGATTTCCACATCATTGATCCCCGCTTGACGCATCACATAGCTCGCTGCTTCCGCGCCAGTAATTCCGCTTCGCGAACGAATTTGAGAATACTTACGGTAGGTGCTCACCACTCGTTGCTGGGCCCAAAACGCCAGGATGAAGGTCGGAATGATGAGGAAAAGATAGAGTTGGACGTTCATAGAGTGAGATCAGTTTCTGAAGATTGTTTCGTACTCTAGCAGATTCGGTTCCCCGCTCAATAGGAGCCGGTCGAATTTTGGACGATTTCACAAGGCACTTGGAAACAGTGCCTTATAAACTGCATTCTTCTCTTTTCGCCCCTCAGGAGGAACGATCGTGCTCGCTTGAGCGGGACAGTTCGTCTCAATCCGTCGCAGAATTGAGCAATCCTGCCCGTCGCAGAAGGGCGTCGGGGTCGGGATCGCGTCCCATGAAGTTGGAGAAGAGTTGGGCGGGCGGTTCGCTATTCCCTTTTGCCAGAATCTTCTCGCGGAATTCCTTGCCCGTGTCGGAGTTGAGGATCCCTTCATCGAGGAAGCGGCTGAAGGCATCGGCATCGAGCATCTCGGCGTACTTGTAGCTGTAGTATCCGGCCGCGTATCCAGTCGGGGAGCCGAAGAGGTGGGTGAAGCGGGGAAGAATGCTCGGAGGCTTGGTCTGGAGAGGAATCTGGTAGTCGGCCAAGGTCTCGTTGATGAAGGCGAATAGCTCCGTTTCATCGGCGAAACTGCGATTGTTGTGCAGCTCGAGGTCCATTTTCGCAAAGGAAAGCTGGCGCATCGTCTGAATCGCGCTCTGGAAATTACGGGCGCGCCGCATCTTCTGATAAAGATCCTCAGGAAGAGTCTCGCCGGTTTCGTAATGCAGGGCAAAGAGATCGAGGCTCTCGCGTTCCCAACACCAGTTTTCCATGATCTGCGAAGGCAGTTCGACAAAGTCCCAAGCGACACTGGTCCCCGAAAGCCCGCGGACTTTCACTTTGCTGCAAAGGTGGTGCAGGAGATGGCCAAACTCGTGGAAAATGGTTTCGACCTCACGGTGGGTCAGGAGCGCCGGGCGGTCGCCGGAAGGAGGCGTGAGGTTTCCGCAGATGACTCCGTAGTGGGGTGAGGGCTGGTCCGGATCAAAAGGCGAGCCGGTAAAGAGGGGATTCATCCAGGCCCCGTCGCGTTTGCCCTTGCGGGGATACCAGTCGGCGTAGAAGGACCCCAGCGTGTGGCCGCTGGAATCCTCAAGATCGTAGAATTCGACGTCGGGATGCCAGACCAACTCCGAGGTGGGCGCTTCTTTGGGAACGATACGGACGGCGAAGACTTTCTCTGCGAGAGCGAAAAGGCCGTTTTGCACGGAGCGAATCGGGAACCATTGGCGGAGTTCTTCCTCATCAAAATCGAAGAGCTTCTTACGCATCCGCTCGCCCCAATAGGAAACCTCCCAAGGTTCGAGCTTACGAATGTCGGAATCCGTTTCATCCGCGCGGAATTTTTCCAGTTCCTCGATCTCCTTCTTGAAGTAGGGGAGCACTTTCTCGTGCATCTCCTCGACAAACTCAATCGCGGCAGAGCCCTTTTTCACCATCCGGCGGCTGGTGGTGTAGTCGGCAAAGCTTGGGAAATTGAGAAGATTCACTTTCTCATTCCGGAGTTTCAAAATCTCGAGAACGCGGGATGGATTGTCGAATTTACCGTCATTGCCAATCTGGCTGGCAGCTTCCCAAATTTCTTTGCGGAGATCGTCCGAGTGGGCGTATTGCAAAATCGGGAGGTAAGAAGGCGCTTGCAGAGAGAAACGCCAGGCCGGCGTTCCCCCGGAGCCGTGGCCATGATTCTTGGCATCGTGCTCAGCGGCTTGCAGAGCCGATTCCGGAATCCCGTCGAGACGCGAACGGTCGGTCACGATGAGTTCCCAATTCTCGGTAGAGTCCAATACGTTCTCAGTAAATTTTTGGGTCACCGCCGCGAGTTTGGACTCCAAGGAGCGAAGTTTTTCTTTCCCCTCCTCATCGAGTTGTGCCCCCGCTTCCTCAAAATCACGTCGGGTTTCCTGCAAATGGCGCAGCTCGACGGCATCCTCCGGCAACGGCCCGGACTCGGCGACTTTGCGCACCCGTTCCCAGAGCTTTTCGCGGAGACAGAGCCCTGCAAAGAAATGACTCACGGTAGGAAGCACCTCGTTATAGGCTTCCCGAAACTCGGGACTCGTGCGAACGCTGCTCAAGTGACCGGCAAGACTCCAACTGTCCGAAAGATCACGGAGAGCCCGATCAATCCCGGCGATCACAGATTCATAAGTAGAATCTTCCAATGAGAGGTTCTCGATAGCAGCAAGTTTCTCTTCAGCGATCTGAATCGCTTCCTGTATGTCCGCGACTAGACAGTTGGGCGTAAGAGTCGACCAATCGACAGGGCGCTCGCGGTTGAGAAAAGGACGTTCGTTGACGGTCAGCATTGCAGGCACCTTTGGCGGGCATGCCTAAAGTGGCAAGACGTCAGTGCAGATTTCTTTGCAGATTATCAATCAGACCTATAATCAATTGACGAATCGAGGGGGAATCTTCGAAGCACAGAAAAGGACAGCGGAATCAGGAACTCGTGTGAAATCGCGTTGATTCGTGTTGCCAACTGGAGATGCCTAATTCCACTCTTCCACCAGTGAGATTCTCGGTGTCCCACAAGACCTTTTATAAGTATGCGCAGCCCGCTTCAGAGTCCGTGGCTGAACTACGTTTGTGTCCCATGTCCGGGCCCTGCCAGATCGTTCAATCGCGAAAGCTCTTGGTCGAGCCGGAGGTGCCTGTTGGATCGTTCGAGGATTATTGGGGAAATTCCGTGGAATATTTCGCGATCCCTTTTCGCCACACGACCTTGAAAATAGCCTCCTCGTCGATGGTGGAAACCTCTCCGCAGGAATCCGTCGAATACTGTGAAGACGTCACCGTAGCCGAGGCCCGGCAAATCATTGCCCGCTCGTCTTTGAAAGCGATCGACTACCGCCGCCCAACCAGGCTGGTTCCAGTAGGAAAGGTGCTCCGCTGCCTCAATCGTCGATTTATCTCGTCAAATGCCTACATCATCGAAACAGCGCTCTCTCTAAACGAGTGGATCTATAAAAACTTTGAATACGTCCCGGGGGCGACGGATGTTAGCACTCCCCTGGAGAAGGTTTTGGAGATGAGAAAAGGGGTCTGCCAGGATTTTGCGCACGTCATGCTCTCCATTCTTCGGACAGGAGGAATTCCCGCTCGGTATGTCAGCGGATACATCGAGCACGTCGATCCCACCCAGCCCAACTCCGAACTAGTCGGCGCCGCTGCCAGCCACGCCTGGGTAGAAATCAATCTCCCAGGAGACCGATGGTGGGGCCTGGATCCGACCAACAATCAAGTCGTCGGTGAGCGGCACATCAAGGTAGCTGCTGGGAGAGATTACCACGACGTAGCTCCTTTTCGGGGAACATTTCGAGGAGTGACCCAGCAGAACCTCGACGTAGCTGTCGAAATTAAGAGGAAATAGTGAATCCAATCAGTTATATAGGGTCTCAAACTAATTTTATAAACCAGACCCATTAATGTTTGACCGAAATAATATATATCTATCTACTTTGAGCATGAGACGGAAACGGATGATTATCAAGGGGCAGACGAGTTACTACCATGTAATGAGTCGGACGGTGAATGGGGAGGCTCTCTTTGGAGATTGGGAGAGGGAGGTTTTGCGGAAGATGATTTGGCAGGTGGCTGATTTCTCGGGGATCCGGGTGGTTACTTATGCGGTGATGAAGAACCACTTTCATGTTTTGGTGGAGGTGCCGGCGGAGGTTAGTATTTCGGATGAGGAGTTGGTGCGAAGGTATCGTCGGCTTTACCCTCAGCCTACTCCTTGGAATCCGATGCCGGCAGAGGTGTTAGAGGGGCATCTTCGGGAGAATACTTCGGAAGGGAGGGATTTGCGGAAGAGTCTTTTGCGTCGGATGGGGGATGTTTCCTGGATGATGAAGACTCTTAAGCAGCGTTTTGCAATGTGGTTTAACCGGTCGCGGGATCGTTTTGGGCATCTGTGGGCGGAGCGATTTAAGAGTGTCCTTGTGGAAGGGGATCGTTGGGCTTTGCGGACGGTGGCTGCCTATATTGACCTGAATGCGGTTCGGGCGGGGCTGGTTGAGGATCCTAAGGATTATCGGTTTTGTGGGTATGCCGAGGCACTGGGAGGGAGTCGGATGGCTCGGGTTGGGCTTTCTGTGGTCGATAAGGATTTGGCTGTGTATCGTCAGACTTTGTATGGCGCGGGTGCTGGGGAGAAGGATGAGAAGAAGTCGATCTCTCGGGAAGAAGCGGTGCGGGTGTTGGAAGAGGAGAAGGGGAAATTGCCTCTGTCTGTGGTTTTGCGGTGCCGGGTGCGGTATTTTACGGACGGGATGGTGCTGGGATCGGCTGCTTTTGTGGAAGAGCATGTTCAGACCGAGAGTTCTGGAGGCAAGCGTCCCAAGCGGGCGCATGCGATGAGTGGGGCTGACTGGGGTGGTTTGGCTGTCGGGACTGGGTTGCGGAAGGGGTTGTTCCGCTGACCTTAAGCTTTTGGTTTTTTGCGGAGTAACTCCGAGAATGGCATCTTTAGACTGTCTTCGACTAAGAGTCCCTTTTGAAATTTGCCGATAGCGGGTTCTACTTCAGTGAGAATTTCGGCTCCCTGATTGTTTCCGTCTGAGATGAAAGCGTTGTGGAAATCCTCCATGGAGCGGTTCTCGAGCGGGAAGGAAGGTTGGAAGCGGATTTCTTCCTGGCTGTCGGTTTCATCAGGCTCGAGCCCTCGAATCCATCCTCCGACCGAGAGCCGGGTCAGACAGTTGTTCATGAGTTGTCCCGGAGCCCGTAGGTGATTGGCAATTTCTGTCGTCGTGGGCGGGCTTTCGCAGTTGTTGAAACGCCGCGCGATGAAGAGGAAGCAGGCGAGCGCGAGGGATTCACGGGTTTGGGGGCTGATATCGCTCCAGGCCGTTTCGTTGGTCAGGTTGTCAACGTTTTGAACGGCGTAGGTCACCTCGCAAGAAACCAAAACAATGAGCCAGAAAAGGTAGAGCCCAAACATGAGGACGGGGATGATGCCAACGGACCCGTAGAGGCTTTGATCTCGAATTACCTTGTGGACATACAGGAAGGAAAGCGAGTGGTTGAGCACCATGAGGAAGGCTCCGATAAATCCTCCGACGAGGGAAGCTTTCCAGTGGACGGAGGTGTGGGGGAAGAACCGGTTGAATACTGCCAGGACCAATGTCAGCAAGGTAAATGAGATGATCGGTCCAGCCCACCAATTGATGTCCTCGTATTCGAGTCCGGGAATGAGCTGGTTGAAGCGGTTGATCACCGTCGAGGCCGAGAGAACGGTTACCGCGGTGATACTCAAGACCGCCCCGAGGCTGGTGATCGTCCAGTAGGAGATGATTCTCTGCGCCCACGATCGCCCTCGTCGCACTCCCCAAATGCCATTGAAGGCTTTTTCGATCGAGGTGATGAGCTGAATCACGATAACGATCAATGCAATTGAGCCGATGACTCCAACCGCACCCGAGCGCGCACTTTTGACAATTTGATCAATGAACTGAACGACGGCTGGGTTGAGGGCCTCCGTGGCTTCTTCGGCTTTTCTGGCCGTTGATTTCGGTTCTGCTTCTTCATCGGGGTCAATTGCGTCGACCTCAGACTTCTCGACTGCGGGTGGATCGGAATCTTCCTGGTCCCATTCGGATACGGGGGGGGCGACAAAGACCAGAGCCTGTCCCAGCTTATCGACGATGACGTTGTCGCGATCATCTCCTTGCAGAAGAAAGCTCGAGATCATGATCCCAATTGCGAGTAGGGGACCCAGTCCGATGAGAGAATAGTAGCTCAGCGCCGCAGCCTGACTGAACAGCTTGTTTCCGTTAATTCCCCGAGAGACGATCGTGAGAATCCGCAGCAAGGCGAAGGAACGGGCTCGCCGACCGGTTTCCTCCAGAGCTCCGCGTGACCAGATTTCCCGCTCCAACAAAGACGTTACCGATTTGATGAGCTTCTTAGCCTTTTGGATGATTCCGTCTTGGTCTGGATCTTTTTTTGACAATCTCTTGGTGGTTCAGGTGGGTGAAACGTCGGTGGCTTGGATTATTCTTAAAACGCGATTCCTTGGAACCAAGCTAGCCAGATCATTACTCCGGCTCCTCCGAGTGCAAGTAGAGAGAAGAAGGCCGTGGTGGAAAAACGGGCACAGAGAGTCGCCCCCAATAGCCCGATTTGTAGAGCGGACATCGCACCCATCGCTTCCCATTCCATCCGAGAGTAAAAGAGATAGAAAAAGAAGCCGAGGCCAATTCCTGCTCGGAGTCGCAGGAGGGGGAAAAGACCCGTTTGGCCGAGACCTATTCCGATGGCGAGAAATAGGTCGACGATGGCAAAGAAGAAAATCCAATTCTCGAGGAGGAAGTCCAGAGAGTAGTCCCCGCTCTGGAACATTCCATAAATGGTTTCCCAGTAGGGTTGGACAATGACGGAAATGCCCATCAAGAGGGAGAGAACGATGCCGGGGAGCAGTACAGCGACCGCGCGCTCGCGAGATTTTTTGAGGCGTTGGACGTGACGGGTTTGCTCGGTCTTTCCTTCGGCGGCAGCCAACATCCGATCCACGTCTCCAGATTCGTCATAGGGAGAGGCCTGCGGCTCGGCGGCCTCGGATTTGGAGGGGACTTTCTCCCTCTTCCTCTTTCCGGATTCCACTGAAGTTTCTTCGGAGGCAACCGTGTCCTCAGGAGGGGGTGCTTTCGGTTTATTGGCAGAGCGAAGCTTCAGAGCTGGTTTGGCCGCGGGTTTAATCTCTCCCCAAAGGGCCGGATTGCTCTCGATTGGGGCAAAGTCCTCCATCCCTTCGTAGAAATAGAGGGTGCTGTCGGTGATCACTTTGGAATCGGCCAGCTCTCGTAATTGGCCTAAGGAGAAAGGCCCATCGGCGGTTTCGGACTCGGGGGCTCGGACAAAATATTGATGCGCGGCGGGTGGGGGCTCCTCGGGGGCTGCGGGAGTTGTTTCTTCCGAGGGCGCGGAAGTTGGGGGAGGCTCGGGGCTAGCGGGTTGGCTGGATCTTAATTTGAGGGCCTTGGGCTTTTCTGCAGAGGTGCTGGAAACCTGATTCCAAAGTTCAGGGTTCTCCGAGAAGGGGGCGAAATCGTCCATCCCTTCCACATAGTAAAGGGTTTCGGATTGGATGATCTCCGAACTGGCCAGCTCTCGGAGTTGTTCGATCGTAAAGGGGCCATCAGCTTGTTCCGCTTGTGGGGCGCGTACGTAGTATTCGTCCATGATTGGGGGTGAATTAGAGGGTGTTTTCCCGCCAGTGCAGTTTCGTTCTCACGGTAAGGAAGTGAGAGTAGTCCTTGCCGTGGATGAGAGTGACGGTTGTGGAGGGGACGCGAATCCTTAGGGGGAAGGCGATGGATTCGGTGAAACGGAGATGCCCATCCAAAGTGACTTGGGGCGAGCAGGCTTCGAGATCCGTGCGGACCTCAATCTCGGTGCCCATCGAAAAAATGACGCTACGGTTACTCAGTGTGTGAGGGCAAATCGGGGTGAGGGTGATGCCCTGCACATCCGGGTGGACGATCGGTCCTCCCGCGGACAGGTTGTAAGCCGTCGAGCCAGTCGGGGTAGAGTAGATGAGCCCATCGCAGGCGAACTCGTTGACAAAGTCTCCGTTCGCAAAGACCTCGAGCATCATCATCCGCGAAGAGGCGGTTTGCTTCACGACGACATCGTTTAGACAGATACGGCGTTCGCCCTCCGGGTCGCAGGCTTCGAGAAGGGTACGGTCCTCGATCTCGTAATCACCGTCGAGGATCCGGCCAAACTCCCGGGCGATGCCATCGGGCGAAAAGGTGACGAGGAAGCCGAGTTTACCGAGATTTACTCCGAGAACTTTGACGCCATACTCGACGGCCTGCGGGACGACCCCGAGAAAGGTGCCGTCGCCCCCGATCGCGCAAACCGCGTCGCAACCTTGGAGATAGCCGTTCGGCAAAGGGTGCTCTTCGGTGATTCGCATCTCCACGCCGCGGTCTTGTCCAAGTTGTTTCAGCTGGTCTCCGATCTCTCGGGCGCCCGATTTTTGTCGGTTCACAACCAGCGCGACTGTGCGTAAGGGCTTCACGTTCGGCGAACCTATCATTGGCGATGAGAGAGAGAAAGGAAATTTAGGGAGGATTGAAGGATGAGCGAAAGGGCCGACTGCTCAGGTTTCAAGCTCGCATATCAGTGCGGGGGCGGAAAGATTCGACTTCGGGATCATCGATGGCGATACCCTGAGATCAAATCCATGGGAACGACGAAGACAGATACGGCATTCTGGCGGGACGATGTAGACGAGTTTCTCGCCTGGGTCCAGTTGGAGCGTGGACTTTCTCTGAACACGGTGGCGAGCTATGAAAACGACCTGTCACAGTTCGGCGACTTTCTCGTGAAGAGCTCATGTCGTTCGTGGTCGGATGTGGACGAAAGTGCCACCGGGAAATTTTTGGAGCTGTTGACCGAGGAGCAGTATGAGACGGCGACATTGGCGCGCAAACTATCGGCGTTGCGGGGGTTCTCCGCTTTTCGGGAGCGTGAGCAGGGGGCGGCCAGTCTCACGGAAATCGTTCGCGGTCCGCGTTCCGGGAGGAAAGTTCCCACAAGTCTGACGATCGACGAGACGCTCCGGCTCCTGGAGGCTCCCTCTCAGGCCACTCCTCATGGTTTGCGCGATCGCGCGATTCTTGAGCTTCTCTACGGATCAGGCCTGCGTGTCAGCGAGTTGACGGGGCTGCTTTTGCAGTCGGTAGATCTGGACAATCGGTTTGTCCGCGTTTTTGGGAAAGGTTCGAAAGAGCGTCTAGTGCCAGTCGGTGGCAGCGCCTTGAAAGCTTTTCGGGATTATCTCAATGCGGGGCGCCCGGCGCTGGTCAAGGCGAAGACAGGAAGTGAAGTTTTCCTCAGCCAAAGAGGTGTCTCGATTTCGCGAAAGACGGTCTGGCATCTGGTGAAATCTCACGCGGAACGTGCGGGTCTCCCGAAGGCGGTCAAACCTCACATGTTGCGGCATTCATTTGCCACGCATCTCCTGGAGGGAGGGGCCGATTTGCGGACGATCCAGGAAATGCTCGGACATGCGGACATCGCGACGACCCAGATCTACACCAAGGTGGAGGGCGAGCGGTTGCTCGACGAGCATGCTCGTTTTCATCCGAGGAATCGCAGCGGAGACTGAATCGCCCTGTTGTGCCCTAAAGGTGAAACAGGTCGGCGGCGTTCCCTGCAAAAATTTGATTTTCCTGTTCACTGCCGAGGTTCTGGTCCCGGATCTCCTGAAGAAAGCGTAGCCATCCGGGAGTTTGATCCTTGCGGGGGTAGAGCCGCAGGGGGAAGTCCGAGCCGAAAAGGATTTTATGGGGGCCGACGACTTCGCAGGCAGTGGCAAAGATTTTTGAGTCGTAGAGAAGGGGGCTGGCGGAACAGTCGTAATAGACGTTGCGGAACAGTTTGCGGACGTAGGGATTGAGTTCGTGGAGGAAGAGTCCGCCTCCCCAGTGCGAGAGAATGATCTTTAAATCAGGGTTCTGGGCAATAAATTGCTCAAAATCCTCGAGCGGAGTGGGAGTCCTGCCCGGATGAGGTCTACCAACTGGTTCCGTTACGTGAAAGTTAAAGAGGAGCCCCGCCTCAGAGGATAGCTTGGCGAGCTCACTCCAAAACGGCTCGGAGAGCCGGGAATTCTGGATCGAGGGGAGAAGTTCTCCAAAACCGGAGAATTGATTCTTCACGGCCCACTCGACCAACTCCGAGGGAGACGGGCCTTCGGGGTGAACGGAGGCCATTGCCCGGAAGCGGTTGGGGAAGTCGCGGAGCCACTGGGCCATTTCTTCGTTGTGGATCTGGCACGATTCAGGGTTCTCCCAATACCATCCGAGGAGTACGGCCTGGTTGATGCCATCGCGCTCCATCGTTTCGAGAAAGGCGTCTTGGTCGACCCATCCCTGCAGAGAGGGGCGTCCTTTCTCGGGGACCACCAGCTTCTGCCAGTGAGGTTCGCATTGTTTGGCCGCCCAACCAGCGGGGTCGGCGACGGCTGTTTTGGGGAATGCGTGGGTGTGGGCGTCGATTATGAGTGGAGCTGGAGTCAGTGCGGACAATCTATGGGCAAATTTACAGGGTTGCGCTGCCTGTGTCCATGGGTTTTCACTTTTCGCCATGCTTGAAAATTTACGGTTCGAGGTCCACGAAGCGACCACTCAGTTGGTCGAAAACGGTTTGGTGGACTACTTCCGTGGAAACATCAGTGCTTTTGATCCCCGCCGAGGACTCGTAGTGATCAAGCCCCGGGGGATCGATTATGGAAAACTCACTCCGGAGAGTTATCTGGTGGTTTCAGCTCGCACCGGGCAGGTTGTCGAAGGGCTTGGAATGCCTGCTACGGGCATCGATGCGCATCTCACGCTATACCGGGACCTGCCGGACATTCGCTCGATTGTCGGCACGCACTCCAAGTATGCGACTATGTGGGCACAGGCGGGCCGCCGGATTCCTTGCCTGGGTGTCGCTCATGCCGATTTCTTTCAGGGTGAGATTCCGATTACGGCTCCCAACAGCGATGGAATTGACGAAAGCAGTTATTACGAGCGGGTCGGTGAGCAGATCGTAAATCACTATGAGCGGACCAAAGAGGATCCGAGCTTGGTGCCGGCGATTTTGGTTGATCGCCTTGGCCCAGTGACTTGGGGAGCATCTCCAATGGATGCGGCCCGCAATGCCGTTTATGTGGAATTGCTCGCCGAATTGGCCTACGGGACACTCGTTCTTAACCCCACTCGCGAGCCCTTGCGCGATGGCGATATTCAGCGCCACTTCACCATCATGAGAAAACGTGGCGTCATTCCCTCGAATCGGATTCGGGGCCGCCAGATCGAGAAACGGTAGCCCCCCCTAAATCAGTGAGCACGTGGCCAAGCCGGAATCATTAGATCCGAACTCATCGGACTCCCGGGAAATCCGGAACATTGATTCCACCGCGGCTCTCGCGAAGCACTTAGGGCTTTCCCGGTGGACCGTCTCCCGGGTCCTGAATGGGCACGGTGGGGTGAGCGAAAAGACCGTCGAGCGGGTTCGCGAGGCGATGCAGAAGAGCGGTTTCGAGCCGAACCTTTACGCCCGGTCTTTGCGGGGTGGAAGAACTCGTACTCTAGGAGTCTGTATTCAGGAGATGGATTCGCCGTCGTTGAGCCAAAAGGTGGGGAACCTTCAAGCCCTCTTCCGAGATCGCGACTATCACTGCCTTCTCGAGTTGACCAATCGAAACCACTCCTTGGAGGAGCAGGTGCTTCGGCATTTTTTGAATTTGAAGGTGGACGGGATCGTCGGGATCGGTACCTGTCTCTCTCCGGCGTCTTCTCTCATCGAAGAGCTAAAAGCATCGGGGATTCCAGTGATGCTCGTCGACCCGGAGACGGTTCTTCCCTTCCCAACGGTGGAGGTCGACCGATCGGGGGCAACCGAATCGATGATGAATCTTTTGTGGACCTCGGGTCACCGCTCTTTCGGATTTGCTGGATTTGATCCGGACTACGCTTACAGTGCCCGCCGATTGGATGGGGCGGATCGTTTTCTCGAACGCCGGAAGGGGACTCGGTTGTGGTCTCTTTTTGAGCCGGGAACCGTCCGCCATGATTTTTCCTACGGGTCTCGTCTTGCGGAGAAAATCTTGGCAGAGGGATCCATGCCTTCGGCCATTCTTGCCGTAAATGATCGGGTGGCGATTGGGGTCATCGCAGAGTTACGACGGAAGGGGTATGCCATGCCGGGCGACCTGGCGGTCGTGGGGCACGATAATTTGGAAGTTTCCTCCTTTTTTGAGCCCGCTCTGACGACCGTGGATCAAAAAATTGGAGAACTGATGAGTACGGTGGCGAGTGGCTTGATCGAATGGGTCGAGGATGGCGAGAAGCCACCACGGCGGGTGATCTTACCGACGGAGCTGAAAATCCGGGGCTCTCATCAAAACGTCGCGGCGAGCACCTGAGGTCAGTGGAAGATCAGACTTCCTGGGGAGGGTCGATGCGGAGGACCGAATCCAGAAGTTGACGGGTTTTTGGGGCGGACGGATTGTGGAAGACTGATTCGACTGTTCCGTCTTCGACGAGAGACCCTTGGTCGAGAACCATGACCCGCTCGCAGAGATGTTCGATCAGCGGGATGTCGTGGGTGATGAATAACAGGGCAATGTGTTCTTCCTCACTAAGCTTGCGGAGAAGATGAACGATCGAACGCTGGGTGGTGACATCCAGGGCACTGACCGCTTCGTCGCAGACCAAGAGTTGGGGGTTGGGAGCGAGAGCCCGGGCGATACAGATCCGCTGGCGTTGGCCTCCGCTGAATTGGTGCGGGAAGCGGTTTAGGGCTCCGGCGTCGAGATGAACCTTTTCAAGCAGAGCGATCGACTCCTTCTCCAACTGCGCCTTTTCGGTTATCCGGCCGGAAACCTGAAGCGCTTCGACTAAGGCCTGCCGGATGGTCCGACGCGGGTTTAGGGAGTGATAGGGATCCTGGAAAACCATCTGCACCATTCGCGCTCGCGTGAGTCGGGCCTCGCGGGTGGAGTCCTGGGCCATTTTGCCCAGAATCTGAAGAGTGCCTTCCGAATGCGGGACCAATCCGAGAACCGTTCGGGCGATCGTCGACTTGCCGCTACCGCTCTCGCCGACGAGTCCCGCTCGCTCTCCGGGCTGGAGGGAAAACGAGACTTTGGTAGCGGCCCGGTGCCCTCCCGGATAGGTGACGGAGACTTGATTCAATTGGAGGACGGGTGGTGCCTGTGTGCTCACGCGAGTTCCTCCGTTGTGCCTCGGGCTGAGGCGATTAGAGATTTTGTGTAGGAATGTTGTGGAGACGAAAGAACATTGCGAGTCACCCCGGATTCAACCACTTCGCCATGATAGAGGACGGCGACCCGGTCGGCGAAATGGGAGACGATTCCGAAGTCGTGGGTAATGAGAAGGACGCCGGAGCGGGAGTCCGTGGCTAGATCCCGTATGAGCTGAAGAACTTCTTTGCGGATGGTCGGATCGAGCGCGGTGGTCGGCTCATCCGCGATGAGGACGGAAGGCCGATTGGCCATGGCGATCGCCAAGACGACTCGTTGTTGCATCCCTCCACTGAGGTGATGCGGGTAGGCTTTTAGCAAACGCTTGTCGGGCGTGAGACGAACGGATTGTAAGAGTGAGGCGACTCGCTCTTTGCGCTGTCGCGAGGAAAGCTTTCCGTGAAGGGACTCGCCGATTTGGGTCTCAATTTTGATAGAAGGGTGGAGGGCGCTCGAGGGCTCCTGAAAGACAAATCCGATGTGACGACCGCAAAGTTTTTGGAGCGCCGCATAGTCCTTGGCGGGAATCGTCTTTCCACCGACGGTGACTTTCCCGGCAACGCGGGTATTCTCCGGAGGGAGAAGTCCGCCAACGGCGAAACCGGCCGTCGATTTTCCGCTCCCACTTTCTCCGACGAGTGCGAAAACCTCCCCCGGAAGAACCTCGGCCGAAAAAGAGGAAAGGGCGGTGGTTTCTTTTGGCTGCCCCGCGTTGCGACCTCCCAAGTATGACACCGATAAGTCCTCAATACGGAGGGCTGGACGGGTGTCGGGAGAAGCGGTCATGGTGGAGACGGTATCAGAAAAAAAGTTCGAGCCAAACTTTGGAAAGGAATGCGCCTGAAGGGAAATCTTTCCAGCGACTATTTTGGATTCTGCTTTGGATCGCTTCGGGGGAGTGAAGACAATCGCGGAACGAGTCCGCTATGGTTTGGAGCTCTTCAGGGGATTCGTTTGCGCGGGATTCCAAATGGATTTCCTGAATCTGGCCGTCTTGGACTGAGATGCGGCTACTCATCGATTCCGAGTCACGGGATACGGTGCGCTCGAGCTCGTATCGCGGGGATCGGCCAAAAATCCAGGCGGGATCGCGAAAGTGGGGGAGGTAGTCTTCGGCTTTCCGGAGGATTGTGGATGGCATCTCTTCAATGCGACGCAGATTGGAGTGGTGGCCGAGGAGCACGTTGAGGAGGTCTTCGGCGAAGGTGCGGGTGTTGGGAATGTCGGGGAGGAGCGAGCAGAGGTTCACCGTTAGGCTTCGGTTTGAATCGACGGCTCGGTCAGTATAAGCGTTGGAGTCAGGTGTGAGGAATCGTGCCAACTGCGGGAGATCGGTATTGAAGAGGAGCGTGCCGTGATGGAGGACTCGGCCCCCGGTGAAATATTCGGCGTTGCCGGAAAACTTACGTCCGTCGTGGAACAGATCGCTTCGGTTGCGAATCTCAACCGCAATCCCCCGGGCCTCGAAATAGGGGAAGAGAAGGCTCAGGTGTTCTTGAAAGGCGATCTTGGGTTCGCCGGGGGAGACCATCGTGAAATTCAGATTCCCGGGATCGTGGTAAACCGTTCCGCCGCCAGAGAGTCTACGGTTGAGGGAAATCCCGGTGTGGAATGCTTCGGCGGCTGAGACTTCGGCCCAGAGATTTTGGTTTTTCCCGACGAAGAGCGCGGGTCGGTTGATCCAGAGGATGAGAAAACTCTCTTGGCTATCGCGGAGGCAGGCCTCCTCGATGGCTGAGTATCGGGCCGGGTCGTCATCGCATGAGATCCACGCGAGGCGTTCTGTCGGTTCAGGCGGCGCTGTCGGGGAAGTCATTCGCCACTTCTCTGATCAGTTCCTGAAAGGGGATGAATTCACGGAGGCTCTCCAGATCATCATCATGCATCAACCAAGCCACATCGTTGTAACCGCGGGCGATGGCATCCCGGAGAGACTCGACGGCCTCTGTTTTCCGGTTTTTCAGGGCCAAGCTGCAGGCTAAATTGTAATGAGCGACCGGGTTTTCAGGATCGTGGCGAACGATACGACGATCGACGCGGAGACCATCGGCTATTTTGCCACTCTTCGTGTAATAGTGAGCAAGGACCTCAAGGACGCGGACGTCTTTCGGGTTACGACGAGAGAGATTCTCGAAGAACTCGATTTCAAAAGTAAGGTCTTCTTTTTTGGAGCTTTTCGCTGAGTGCGCCGGCTGAGTCATTGCGTCCAACTACGCCTTGTTTGCCCCGCTGGTCAGGGCGTTCTTTCGGGCGTCTTCGACAGCTTGGCTCAAGGCACTGTCTTTGCGATGCTTTGCTTGAACTTGGAGCCGCTGGGAAACGACCTCGAGGCCCAGCTTGGCGGCAACGGCTTTGCCATACCATTCCATAAACGGGGCATCGATCTCATAGATGCGATCGTCGTCCATGCAGATGACCTGAGCCTTGAAGTTGTCGGCCGAGTGATGGGCCATGTAGTATTTGTAATCCTTCCCGATATCGACCTCGCGGATGAGGCCGCTCTCGACGAGAATGGGAAGTGTGCGGTAGATCGTCGCCCGGGATACGGTGCTGTCGATCTCCCTAGCGCGATCCAGAAGTTCTTCAGCAGTAAAGTGTTGCTGATACTCGTAGGCAGCCTCAAAGATAGCGTGCCGTTGATTCGTGATCCGAAGTCCACGGCTGGAGAGGAAGTCTCGGAAAGTTGTCCAAGGGTCCTCTTTATCGGTCTGTGCTGTAGGGGTGGTCATATCTTATTGAGACTAAATTGACACTGATTGAACCTTGTGTAAAGAGGATAGAGCGAAAATTGAACTCTGTATAAGGTCAACTTCTGCTTGTTATCGGGATTTTACCCGAGCTTTCAGTGGGGTGGTGGAATTGATTTGAATCGGGCTGAGCTCTGGGGGACAAGGAGAGGCGATGCAGAGTGAGTTGGGAGTAGAGAAAACGGCCGGGCTGGGAACCAAGCCTATGGCTGAAGTGGTTCCGTTGAGCCGGGGCGACCTACGGCTGACCTACCGGATCCCCTCGGCGCTGCAGCCTCTGTTGCCGGGTACTTTGGTTATCGTGCCTTTGCAGCGGCGTCGGGAGAAAGCGGTGGTGGTCAAGCTCACGGACGTCTGCGATTTCCCTCAGAACAAATTGCTCAACATCTCAGGCCTCCTATCGGAAGGGTCGGTTCTGCCCCCGGACCTGCTCAAGTTGGCGACGTGGATGGCCGGGTATTACATGGCCCCATTTCGGACGGTTGTCGAAGCCATGGTCCCGGCTCCGGTGCGCGAGGGGAAGGGGCAGATGCGGGAGACGATGATCGAGGCGATACGCCCGGTGGAGAAAGAGACCTTGGAGGCTCTGAACAAAGCGGCCCGCCGCCAAGGGGAGTTGCTTCAATTTCTGCTCCAACAGACCAAAGCCCAACCGCGATCCCTGGTTCTGAAGCGCATGAACATGTCGGCGAGTGTGGCCGAGGGATTGGTCGAGAAAGGTTTGGCAAAGTGTCACAGCGAGAGCCGGGTGCGAGAGTCTTATCAGGATGGGCTCGATGCCGAGGCGGTGACCGCTTCTGGGCCTCCGGCATTGACCGAAGAGCAGGAGGCGGCCTTTACCCGGTTGGAAGAAGTGCGTAAAGAGGGCGGCTTTGCCTGTTGGTTGCTACACGGGGTGACGGGATCCGGGAAGACGGAGGTGTATCTACGCCTCATGGAGAAAACTTTGGAAGAAGGCGGGCAGGTTCTCTTTCTGGTTCCGGAGATCGCTCTGGCTCCCCAGACGGTGGCCCGGGTGCGTTCGCGCCTTGTGTCGACGGGGGCCAACGTCGTCGTCTGGCACAGCAATCTCTCGGCGGGTCAGCGGGCCGATGCCTTCCGGGAAGTTGCAGAAGGTCGGGCAAACGTGGTTGTCGGGGCTCGGTCGGCAGTGTTTGCCCCGTTCCCGGATTTGCGCTTGGTCCTGGTGGACGAAGAGCATGAGCCCGCCTACAAGCAGGAGGAGACTCCTCGCTATCACGGGAGGGACGTCGCCATCATGCGCGCTTTCGATCGCAAGGTGATGTGTCTGCTGGGGTCGGCGACTCCCGCTTTGGAAACTCTCTACAATGTCCGCGCCGAAAAGTTCGGTGTGGTCAAGTTGACCAAACGCGTCGACGACCGGCAAATGCCCTTGCTTCACGTGGTGGACCTGCGCCGGGCCCGGGCAGCCGGTAAGGGCGGAGGATTGTTTTCGCCTCTCTTGCGGGACAAGATGATCGACCGCCTGGAAAAGGGAGAGCAGACGATTCTCTTTTTGAATCGTCGTGGGTATTCGACTACGGCCCTCTGCCCCTCCTGTGGGCATGTCGTGGAATGTCCGCATTGTAGTGTCGGCCTGACCCTCCACCGCACCGACAATCGAATGCGGTGTCACCTCTGTGGCTACGAGAAGGAAGCGCCCACCTACTGCCCGTCCTGTCGATCTCCGGATTTCAAATGGAAAGGCTCGGGGACGCAGAAAGTCGAGGCCGCGGTGCAGGCTCTGTTGCCCAAGGCGCGGGTGGTTCGACTCGACGCCGATTCCGCCCGCAAGCGGAACCATTTCCGCTCGGTTCTGCAGAACTTTCGTAAGGGAAAAATCGACGTTCTCGTCGGGACGCAGATGATTGCCAAGGGACTCGACTTTCCAAACGTGACTCTTGTCGGCCTGATTGACGCGGACCTCTCCCTGCACCAGGAAGATTTTCGAGCGGCTGAGCGAACGTTTCAGCTCATCGTTCAGGTCTCCGGTCGTTCCGGTCGGGGAGATCGCGCCGGAGAAGTTGTCGTCCAGACCCTGACCCCGCATGCGCCTCCGATCCAATTTGCGCGTCGGCAGGATTTCGACGGATTCCTCGACGAAGAATTGAGCCTGCGCGAGGAGTTTCGCTATCCTCCTTATCGCCATTTGATTCGTCAGGTCTTGCAGGGGCGGAACGAGGAGAAAATTTGGTTTGTGGCCGAAAAGTGGGCCGAGGAAGCCGAGAAAACGCTGGGCGCCGATGTGGAGATTCGCGGCCCCGCCCCCACGCCGATTGAGAAAGTCGCCGACGAGTATCGTGTGCAGCTTTGGTATTTTACCTCCGCAGTGAGCTCAACTGGACAACGCTTGGCGCGTATGGCTCAGAAGTTCGAACTGCCGGACGGGGTTAAGATGATGTTCGACGTCGATGCCGTCGGGCTGCGGTAGTTTCGGTGGTCGGTGGTCGGTGGTCGGTGGTCGGTGGTCGGTGATCTGTGGTCTGTGGTCGGTGATCTGTGGTCGGTGATCTGTGGTCGGTGGCCGGTCGTCGGTGATGGGTTGTCGGTTTTCTGGTTTTTAGTTGGTGGGGATTGTGGGGCATGGCTTCAGCCTTGCCCGCGAATGAGCGGTGCGGTGTAGTTCGTTTTTAAAGGAGGGTGTTGGCGACCTGCTTAGCTTTCCCGAAGTATCGGGTGGAGCCTAGCAAGGGAAGCTGCTCATCCATGGTCGGAGAGGCAGTGGTGGGCGCTGAAGCAACCCACCCACTATATCGGGCATGGCTTCAGCCTTGCCCAGTTGGGGCGGTATGAGGTAGCCGCCTATTCTCCTTTTTACTTCCCTCGACCTACTCCGCCTTCCAAGCTTGGTGCAGGGCCACGATACCTCCGGTTAGTGGGGTGGAGTTGACTTTGGCGTAGCCTGCGTCGCGGATTTGCTGCGACAGTTCGTCCCTGCTGGGGAAGGCTCCGATGGTTCCGCCGAGGTAGCGATAGGCATCGACATCGCCGGTGATTTTCGCGGCAAGGGTGGGGAGGATCTTGTTTAAGTAGAAGTAGTAGAACGGGCGCAGGATGGCGTAGGGCTGCGAGAACTCAAGGACGAGAAGACTGCCGCCTGGGCGGAGAACCCGAAGCATTTCCCGGAGGCCGGCGTCTCGGTCTTCAAAGTTGCGGAGCCCAAAGCCGATGGTGCAAATGTCGGTGAAGTTGTCCTCAAGCGGGAGGTTGAGGCAGTCTCCGGTTTGGAAGGTGACTCCCTCGATTCCCTTGGCCTTTTTGCGGGCCTCGTCGAGCATCTCCTCGCAGAAATCCATCCCGATGACTTCGGTGGACGCGGGGAGCTTTTTGCGCAGAGCTAAGGCGATATCCCCGGAGCCCGTGGCAAGATCGATGACTCGCTGGGGGGCGGCCTTTCGCACACGGCGGACCGTCCGCGACCTCCAGTAGACATCGATCCCCAAGCTCAGGCATCGGTTGGCGCGATCGTAGCGGTCCGCGATGCCAGCGAACATGCGGTTTACTCCCTCCGATTCAATCTTTGGGGGCGTAGAGGCCGTTTTATCCATGATGCCGTTCAATTAGGCGTCCTTCTCGGACTTCTTGTCGTCCTGAAAGCTCTGGATGACCCAGTTGGAGATTTCCCGATCGGGATTCTCGGCGCAGGCGCGGTCGATCTGGAAAGTCTTCTCTCCTGTATTGCGAGAAACGATTTTCAAGCCGTAGGGCAGGTCCTGGAAATGAGTTTCGCAGAACTCGGGCAGTTCCTTTTCTTCGGCGGCTGTTCGCTCGGCCAGATAGGAGAGGGCGTCGTCGGAGAAGTGGATGCGGAGTCCGTGGTCCTGTTCGAACTGTTCACAGAATCCAGCGATGGCCTTTCTCTCTTCCGAGGCGTCAAATCCATATTCTTCCAAGAGTTGTTCAAGGACGGCGTCCGGGTTCTTGACGAACTCCTGGTCGACCTTGAGCTCGGTGACTCTGGTTGAGGGCAGTTCGAATTTGGAACTGCGGAAAAGTCGTTCGAGAACGGACATGACCCCGCGGGCTCCCGTCTGTTCGTTGTGGGCCTTCTCGGCGATGGCCTGAATGGCTTCTTCGTCGATTTCTAGACGGATTCCGTGGTTCTCAAAGTCACGAATATATTGGCGCAGGACACTGCCCTCAGAGGTCGTAAGAATCTTGGCGAGATCCTGCGAGGAGAGAGACTCGAAGGCGACGCGGACGGGAATACGGCCGACGAATTCCGGCTCAAACCCGTAACCGATAAAATCGTTGGTTTCGGCATGGGCGAGGTAGCGATGAAGCTCCTGGTCGTCTTCAGGGACGTCACTGGCGAAGCCCATTCCACTTTTGCCAATGCGCTTTTGAATGCTCTTGGCGAGTTGGTCGAAAGCTCCACTGACGATGAAGAGAATGTTACGAGTGTTGATCCGGCGCTGGGATTTGCCGCGGCCTCCGCCCCCCATCATTGCCTGCATCTGGCCCATCATGTCCGTCTGGCTAAAGGGGTTGACCTCGGTCTCTTCCATGAGCTTGAGAAGATTGATCTGTACGCCTCGCCCGGATACGTCTTTGGCCCCCGATGTCGATTCGCTGGCGATTTTATCGATCTCGTCGATGTAGATGATTCCTTTTTCGGCAAGGTCAACATCGCCATCGGCTGCTTTGACCAAGTCGCGGACGAGGTCTTCGACGTCGGAGCCCACGTAACCGGTTTCGGAGAACTTGGTGGCATCGGCTTTGACGAAAGGTACGCCGATCAGCTTGGCGAGATTCTTCATCAAATAGGTTTTCCCGACTCCTGTCGGCCCGAGTAGGAGAATGTTCTGCTTCTGGTACTCGAAGGATTTGGCTTCGTCGGGATTCTCGAACTGGTGCCGAATGTGGTTGTAGTGATCGCAGACCGCAACCGAGAGAACCTTTTTGGCATCTTTTTGGCCGATGACGTACCGATCGAGTTGGTTGAACACCTCGCGGGGCTTCAACTTGAAATGGCGGATGCGTTTCAGACGTTCTTTGGCAGTCTTCTCTTCGTCATCTTCACCCCCATCGCCGCCGTCGCCGGATCCTTGGGCAGGCTGGGCAGGTTTGGCGTGGACGCCTTGCATTCTCACCCGTGGATCGCCCATGATGGACTGGATGTGCTTTTGCAGCTCTTCGAAGGGGTTGTCGGAATCTTTGTCTTTATCACTCATAAGAAAATTATTCGGTCAACGTTAGACGGGGTCGGAGGGGATTGCAATGAGGACTCGCGGAATCGATTGCGGGTCCGATCGCTCTGTAGGCAACGCACGACGGGGTGGTCGGGAGGTGGGCGCTGAAGCAATCCAACTACATTTTTCGGGGCGCTAGGGTATGGCTTGAGCCTTCCCCGCGGGTTTGCCATTGGGGTGGAGCACCGGAACGGCGCACCTCCCGAGACACCTAAATATCCTCTTCGGCGAGGTAGGTTTCGTATTCCTTTGTGCTGAGGCAGCCTTTCACGGCAATGATATAGATTGCTGTGCTGAAAATGGCGATGACGACGATGTCCCAGCCAAAGGGGAGTTTCCCAGAGCCTCCTCCAAAGCTGCCAAGCCATGAAATCAGGGCCATCCCACCGAGGTAGGGGATCATCCACAGGGCTGGTTTGATGTCCATTTCGGAGAGACCGGCTTTGCTCATGCGGGCGATGAAGAGGATACTTCCGACGAGGAGACATCCGGCGAGGATGATGTAGGTGTTCCAGCCGCTCCAGTAGATGATCAGAGTGGCAATGACGAAGGCTGAGGGGCCTGTCAGGAAAATCACCGGCAGCTTGAAAGAGCGCTCGCGGTCGGGATCCAGTTTGCGGAGGGCGGCCACGGCGATGGGTCCGGCGACAAAGGAGAGGATGATGGCCGCTCCGTTGAGGCTGACCACCTCGTCAAAGGGAAGGAGGACGAAGACGGAGGTAGAAACCGCAAAGTTGATGAGCAGGGCGCGGGCGGGAACGGCGAACCGGTTCAGCTTTTCCAGATAACTGGGGAAGAAACCATTCCGGGCCAGGGCGTGAGCCAAGCGGCCCATGGAGCCGACGGCCACCAGGCCTCCGCCGAGGGGAGAGAGGACCGCGCCCACATTGATGACGCTGACGAGCCAGAGAAGGCCGACGGCTGTGGCGAGGCCGGAGACGGGGCCGAAGTCTCCCGTGAAATTGATTTGGGCCCACCCGTTCGTCAGGGCGGATTCCGGGAGAGCTCCGATGAATGCGAGCTGCAAGGTCCCGTAGATGAGGAAGCAAATGACCAAAGAAAGAACGATGGAGAGGGGCACCGTGATCTTCGGATTTTTGGCTTCGCCGGCCATATCAATCGTATGGCGGAAGCCGATGTAGGCGAAGATAATGCCGCCGCTGGCGATGGATCCGAGGATCCCTTTCATGCCCATAGGGCTGAATCCTCCAGAGGCGGTAAAATTACCGATCTCGAAGTTGTCGATGAGGAGCACCGCCGAGACGACGAGGGGGATGGCTACTTTGAACCAGGTGATGGAGGCGTTGAAGCGGGTGAAGAGGCGGACGCCGAAAAGGTTGAGAACCGTGAAGACGAGGAGGGTGAGGGTGGCGACAATCACCCCTTCGGTTGTCAGGTCGCCGAAAGTGGATCCCGCAGGCCCGTCACGCGTGTAGAGGCTGGGAAAGTGCGGGGCGAGATAGCGCAGCATCGCCTCGACCTCAATAGGCGCGGTGGTGTTGTAGCCGATCCAGGCGCTCCAGCCCATGGCGGTGCTGACGACGTTGCCATGGCTGAAGTGGGGGACCCGGGCGATCCCGCCGGAGACGGGCAGCATTGCTGAGATCTCGGCAAAGGAGAGAGCTAGGAGCATGATGGCGATGCCGCCGATTCCCCAAGCGATTAGGGAAGCGGGTCCTGCGGTCTGGGCCGCGAGCATCGGGGCAAACAACCAACCGGAACCAATGACTCCGCTGACGCCGACAAATGTGAGTGAAATCAATCCGACGTCCCGCTTCATTTCGCGGTTAGAAGTTCCCATAGGTCTCGGAGTATTTTCTTGGCTTCCGCTATAGCAAGCTTCGAACCGCAGGAGGAGCGAATTTGATCGGGAAAAGGTGCCGCGAATGGGGGAATTCGCGAATTATGCTTGCCTGAAAGGCGGCTTGGACGAAAACAGAATGCATCGTGGTGAAAACGGATGCTCTCTAAAACGTTGACAGCTAGTTGGGTATCTTAGATTTTCACTCCCCACATCGCAGTTTACTTTCCGCAATCGGCTTCATGTCCAATAATCTGACAAAACGAGACATCGTCCTCAAAATTTATGAGGATTCTCGCAACAATTTCCCACAGAAAGACGTCAAAGAAATCGTCCAGCAGACTCTGGATGTAATCGGCGAAGCGATTTGTGAGGGACGGAACGTCGAGCTCCGGAATTTTGGAGTCTTCCAGATTCAGGTGCGGAAAGCCCGTGTCGGGCGGAATCCAAATCGCCCCGAGAAGGACGTGATGATTCCTACGCGCGCTGTGATCAAGTTCAAGGCGGGTAAGGAGATGAAGGAGAAGCTCAAGGAGCTGGATCTGGATTCGCTTGAGGAGTCCTCGGACTAATGTACCAGACTCTTCCCGGTTTTCGGGAGTTTCCGCCGGAGCGTTTCCGTGAACGGAATCGTGTCTTTCGGATTCTCCGTTCCACGGCGGATCTGTTTGGATTTGAGGAATTCGATGGCCCCATCCTCGAGCCGCTCGATCTTTATGTAGACAAATCGGGTGCCGAAGTGGTCGATCAGCTGTTCTGGTTTGAGGACCGGGGCGGCCGGAAAGTGGCGCTGCGGCCCGAGATGACGCCGACTTTGGCGCGGATGGTGGGTGCCGCGGGTAACTCAATTCGCAAGCCGGTTCGCTGGTTCACGCTCAATGAGCAGTATCGGTTTGAGCGGCCGCAGAAGGGGAGGCAACGTGCTTTTACCCAGTTTAATTTGGATATTCTCGGCGAGCCCTCTCTGGGCGCGGATGCGGAAGTGATTGCCTGTTTTGTCGCCGCCTTGGAGCGTTGCGGCCTCACGCAGGACGACTTTCGGGTGCGGATGAGCGATCGCCGGATCTGGACGCGTTTCCTCGAGTTGATGGGAATTGGCGAAGACAAGCATCCCGACTGCCTTTCGGCGATCGATAAGATGGAGCGGACGTCTGCGGAGAAATTGACGGAGCGGCTGGAGCCGGTCCTCGGCGAATCGACCAGTGATTTCCTCGGGCGAGTGGATGAGCTGCGCTCGATCCGCGATGAAGACGAGCTCCTGCCGTTTTTCCAAAGCCTGTCTTCTCGGCAGGAAGAGAATGAGAAGTCGGTCGAGTTGATCGAGTCTTGGAAAAACTTCCGCTCTGCGGTCGATGCGCTCGGGCTCGGTGCCTGCACAGTCCTCGATTTGGGCATTGTCCGGGGGTTGGCCTATTATACAGGTCCGGTTTTTGAGATTTTTGAAGCGAGTGGAAAGGGCCGCGCCTTGGCCGGAGGAGGTCGCTATGACCATCTCGTGGAAAAAGTAGCCGGGGTCTCGATGGAAGCGACGGGAGGAGCACTCGGGGATGTGACTTTGCTCGATCTGCTCGATTCCCGCGGTTTGCTGACGAACACGATTGCCGGGACGGACTGTTTTCTGGCCATCGGCGGGGAAGAGTCTCGTCCAAGAGCACTGCAGCTGACTCAGATGCTCCGTCAGTATGGCATCTCCACCTCTTACCTTTTCAAGTCTGCTGGCTTTGGAAAACAATTCAAAGAGGCGAACCGATCGGGGGCCAAAGTAGTGGTTTCGGTCGGAGAGCGCGAAATTGAGACGGATGAATATACCGTCAAAGACCTCGGATCTGGAGAACAGGTTTCCGTGCCTCTGGCGGAGCTGGGCGATCATGTCCGCTCTTTGATCTACGGCGAGTCGTAGGATTTGTCGGGGCGAGGCCGAAAATCGGTCAGTTCCCGGTGATTCGGAGGCCTCTGACGACATTTCGGGTTATTCGCGGCCGGAGGTGCGATCGCAGACAGAGGATTGGCCTTAGGGAGGAGATGGGGGATTCCTCCAAAAAATCGTCTGAGAAGAATTGGCTTCCGGTTTTGACGTCGGTCGCATTATTGGTTTTCCTTGGAGCGTGCGTTTTCTCCCACTCTTTGCTCTCTCTCTCGGTCTGACTTCCGTTTTATCTTCCTCTGCCGCGGCTGAGGAGGAGGTATTTGAGGCCACTGGCCTCATGCGGGCCGAGACTCGTTGGTTGGTCAATTCACTGGAGCGGCTCCACTTTTCGGAGATGGCTCTCGAGGATATCGACATGTCGGATGTCATCGATTCCTACATGGAGGATCTCGATTACAACCACCTCTATTTCACGGCAGCGGACGAGAAAGCTTTCCGCTCCCGGTTTGCTCCGCCGATGGCCCGCTACCTTCGGAGCGGAAATTTGCATCCGGCTTTCCAGATTTTCTCTGTCTTCCAAGAGAACGCTCTGGAGCGGGTCGCTTGGGTGCGCGAATACTTGGAGAATGATTTTAAGTTCGACGAAGAGCTGGAATATCAGGCCGACCGCCAGGAGGTCACGTGGGCAGAGAATGAAGCTGAATTGGATGAGCTCTGGAAGCGGAGGATCCAGTTTGAACTGCTGAATGAGGTCATCGCCAAGATGTCACCTCCGGATCCAGAACAAGATTTGGAAATCGGCTTGGAGGGAATGACCGAACCCGACGGGGAGATTGCCGCGATCGAAGAGGAGATTGAGCCGGAGGAGCCGTTGAGCTTTGACGACGCTCTCGTTGAGGCGAAGGAAGTCGTCTCCAAGCGCTACGACCGCTTGGAAACCGAAATGGAGCGGTTCGAATCTGCCGAGGTTCAGGAGATTTTTCTTACGACGCTCGCCAATTCCTATGACCCGCACTCGATTTTCCTTTCTTCAGACTCGCTCGAAGATTTGTCCATCGCGATCGAGAACTCTTTGGTCGGGATTGGAGCTGTGCTCGCCGATGAGGATGGGTATTGCACCGTCCGCGAGCTGATTCCGGGAGGCCCTGCTCGTTTGAGTGAGCAGATCGACGTGAATGACCAGATTCTCGCGGTGGCTCAGGGAAAGAAGGGCGAATATGTGGACGTCGTGGACATGAAGCTCCGGAAGATCGTTAAAATGATTCGGGGCGAGAAGGAAAGCATCGTTCGTCTGAAGATCCGCCCCGCCGAAGCGGCTGATCCGTCGGCTCGAAAGGAAGTGGTTCTCGTCCGCGATGAGGTGCAACTGACCGCCAATCTCGCTCGGGCTCGACTCTATCAGATTCCCATGGATGACCGCACGGTTTCGATCGGAGTCATTGATTTGCCCTCTTTCTACGGATCGGATCTGCCGGATCACCCGAATTCCAGTGACGACGTGGCCGAGCTGATCTCCAAGATGAAAACGCATGGAGTCGAGGGCATGATCCTGGATCTGCGCAACAACGGAGGCGGATTGCTTTCGGAGGCGGTAGAGCTCGCAGGCCTTTTCATTCCGACCGGTCCGGTGGTGCAGGTGAAGACCGTTCAAGGAGATCTGCTTCATCACGATGATCGTGACCCGAGCGTGGCTTGGAACGGTCCGTTGATGGTTCTTGTTTCCAAATTTACCGCTTCGGCCTCAGAGATTGTCGCCGGAGCCCTTCAGAATTACGGGCGGGCCATCGTGGTCGGTGACGAGTCGACGCACGGGAAGGGCACGGTCCAAGGGATCTTTCGCATGACCCCGCCGTTGTTTTACTCCCTTTCCGCCTCCCGAAGTGATGTCGGGGCGACCAAAGTCACGGTTCAGAAGTATTATTTGCCCAATGGAGAATCAACTCAGCTTGAGGGTGTGAAATCGGATGTGGTCATTCCTTCCATGAATTCACTGATCTCGATTGGAGAAGCGGATCTGGATCATTCGATGGAGTGGGACACGATTACGCCGGTCTCTTTCGGGATCGAGAAGGATGACGCCATGGATCTCGTTTTGGTGGACGATTCTTTGATCGAATCCCTGCGCGAGCAGAGCCAGTCCCGGATGGATAGTCTTGAGGAATTCTCCTACCTCGATGAGACGATTGAGTTCTTTAAGAAGCGGAAGGACGAAAAGTTAATCTCGCTCAACTTGGTCGAGCGCCAGAAACAGCAGGATAGTGATCGGACCGTCCGCACCGCCTTCCGAGAACGTCGGGATGAGCTGAGTGCATCCAAATATAGCTATGAGCCGATCCTTCTCGATACCGAGGAGATCGCCGAAGAAGGGGTTGATGAGGATGAAAATGATTCTGACTCTTCGTTCGACATCGTTCTACGGGAGGGGATTCGCATCATGGCTGACTGGCTTTCGGAAATCCCAGAGCCCCAGTCGTCTCAGGCGAAGAACGATCTGGCGAAAGTCGACGCCTAATCGGCGGCTTCTCTTGAGGCCAAACTGGGGCGCGTATTTGCCCTGAGGGGAATTCCTCCCAATCTACTTTCCCTTATGGAAAGCACATCATCGCACACGGATCTTTATGGACTGACGGGAAAGCTTCTCCGCCTTTGGACGAAAGCGGAAGCTCTCTACCGCAAAGGAAATCGGAATCCTGATGAGTATTTCGATGAGGAGGAAATGCGGGAGCTGACTTCTCTCGGCCTCAATGTCATGGATGTCTATGACTATGTAGAAGATTTTGTCACCTCGGGTGAGCCGGACTATGCCTCCTTCGTAATGGTTTCTGCTGAAAAGATCTTTTATTTCTTCGAAGAGCTGGGCGGCAAGCTTTCCAGTCATCGGATTAGTGAGGAAGACCTCCCGCCGAAGAAGGAGGAAGTGGACGGAATCGTCTGGCTCCCAAGGATTTTGGTGAAGGCGAAAGGGAAGCTCCGGGGAGAATTGCCTCCTGAAATCATGTACGGATGCGGAGGGGACCGAAACTTCGCTCGCACTCACGGCATTCATCTCGCAGAGTTTTTGCGCAAAGTGCGGTGCAGCTCGGACGATCGTGAAGTGATTGATTGGGTCGCAGCCCGCAGTAAATCTTAATCCCCTAGGTGTAAAGGGGTTGCACTTTTAATCGTTCAATGCAAAACAGACGTTTGCATCATGAGTGACGACCAACCAATCAAGATCATCTTTGGAACAATGACTGGCAATGCCGAAGAGCTGGCGAACGACCTGGCGGACAAGCTAGGCGAAGCTGGCCTCAGCGCCGAAGTGGCAGATGCCGCGGAGTACGACGTGACGAATCTCAAAAATGAGAGAAAAGTTGCGATCGTCATCTCAACCTGGGGCGAGGGAGATCCTCCCGATGATGCCGAAGACTTTTGCTTCGATCTCTATGATGGCAAAGCAGGCGAACTTCCGGAAATGGAATTTTCCGTATGCTCGTTGGGAGATTCCTCCTACGACGATTTCTGCGGTTGCGGCCGTAAGGTCGAAGAATCGCTCACGAAAGCGGGAGCGAAGAAGATTCTCGACCGCGTCGACCTCGACGTAGACTTCGAAGAGGGCTACGAAGAGTGGGCGGTTAAATTCGTCAACGTCCTGAAGGGATAAGCTTCCCTACGAAATTTTTTTCACGATCGCGCCTCCCGAGACTCCATGTCCGGGAGGCGCTTTTTTTGTGTCGGGGAGATTTATTCGAGTGAGGAACAGATCTTGCGTTCCGGAAATAGATTGCCGTAGCGCCTTCGTTAAAGCCACCGGTAGGTTCTTCGCGTATACTCGCGGGAGACGCACTGACCTAGGGTCATTCAGTCCTGTGGCTTTATTTCTTGGCTTCCCTTTATCTGGGGCGATTGTTTTACTCCGCCTGAAAACCCATGAAAATTACTAAAACCAGAATTACTCTCGCTCTATCCTCCTCACTGATGCTCCTCTTGGGAGCAGGTTGCTCGCCTTCGGGAGGCGTTGACGGGGATGGATCCGAACAGGTTCTCCGAGCATTTCCCGAGTCGGCGGATGTTGCGATGTATTTTGACCAAGGAGCGATCTCCCAATCTTCCTTTTCGGAGGCCGTTCAGGACATGAAGGAAAACTTTCCGGATTCTCCTCAAGCAGAACAAGCTGAAGAGTTTTCGGAGGAATTTTCCGAGATCACCGGTCTCGAAGACGATGACGTCACCGATTTCGCTCTGGCGATCTCCGGACTGGAAAACGTTCAGACCGATCCTAGCCTCTTGAAACTCAGTGGGGCGATTTATGCGACGAAGCCGGTCACCACGGACCAAGTGGTCGCCGCGGCCGAGCTGATCGCGGAGAAAAACGGAGAAACCCTCGAGCTCACCATTTCAGTGGGTGAGGGTGCGGACTTCATTGAATTCCCGAAGGATCCCAGTTCACCCGAAATGTATGCAGCAGTGGTCACGGGAGAGTCTTCGACTCTCGTATTTTTCGGTGACCGGGCTAGCGTCGAAGCCTCTCTGGCTCGCAAATCCGGATCCGTTCCCGAATCGCTCAAGGCTCCGAGCCAAGGGCTGGTTGAAGGCCAGCAGGGCTGGATCTCAATCATTATTCCGGAATCCTTCCGCGCTCAGATCGCCGGAATGTCCGCACAAGGTGAGCAAATGATTCGCGGTCTTTCGAAGATTAACAGCCTCCAGAGTGTCGGCGTCGGAATGAAAGCTGGCGAATCACTCGACATCGCTCTGGGCCTCAATCTTGGTTCTGAAGAGGACGCGGCTGCGATCCAGGCCATCATTAACAACCAGGTGATTTCCTTCGCGAAGATGATGCTGGGTGCCGGAACTCCCGAGCCACTTCCTTTGTTGGACTCTCTCGCCGCCTCGCACGCGGGTGATCGGGCCGTTCTTTCCATCAATGTTACCTTGAAGGATATTCAGCTCCTCCAAGAGCAACTGGTGAACATGATTCCGACGGGGAACACCGGAGTGACCCCTTCGGCGGTTCAGTAAGGCTCTAGGAGCGCAGCAAATTTGCGAAGGCCCGGGTCCCGATGGATCCGGGCCTTCTTTTTGTCTGGGAAAGACGGTTGCATCCTTCGCGGAATCCGTCGAAGGGTGATGCATGAGCAATCAACTTGCGAACGAGTCCAGCCTTTACCTCCGCCAGCACGCCGAGAATCCGGTCGATTGGATGCCTTGGGGCGAGGAGGCCTTTGCCCGGGCGAAGGCCGAGGATAAGCCGGTCCTCGTTTCGATCGGGTATTCGTCCTGCCACTGGTGCCACGTGATGGCGCACGAGTCCTTTGAGAGCGATTATATTGCTCGGCTCATGAATAAGCACTTCGTCTGCATCAAGGTCGACCGCGAGGAGCGTCCGGATGTGGACCGTGTGTATATGGAAGCGGTTCAGATGATCAACCAGCACGGTGGTTGGCCGCTCAATGCCTTTTGCCTTCCGGATGGGCGACCCTTTTACGGCGGAACCTATTTCCCCCCGGAAGATCGTGGGCAGGGGTTGGTCCCGTGGCCCCAGTTGATCATGCGGGTGTCGGAGTATTTTCAATCCAAGCGGGAGGAGCTGGAGGAGAATGCCGGCAACATTGTGGCCAATCTCGAGCACCTCTCCGCCTCGGCACAGGAAGAAGGCAGTCAGTGGAGTCCGCGCGATCTTCTCGGCGCGGTGCGGCGGATTGTCGATACCAGGGATCCGGAGAATGGTGGATTTGGGGGCGCTCCCAAGTTCCCGCCCACAATGGTGTTGCAGTTTCTTCTCGCGATGCGGCAAACGCGTGCCTGCGGGAATGAATTTCCGAAGTTAGCAGACAAGGTCGACGATGCCGTGACGCTGACCCTCGAGAAGATTGCCCGCGGAGGGTTGTTCGATCAGGTGGGCGGAGGATTTTGCCGCTACTGCGTGGATGCCAGTTGGACGATTCCGCATTTCGAGAAGATGCTCTATGACAACGCTCTTCTTATTGAAACCTTCGCCATCGCTTGGTCCCGCTATCGGGTTCCCTTGATGGTGAAAGTGGTCGAGGAGACCGTGGATTGGCTCGAGCGGGAAATGAAACTCCCCTCGGGGCTCTATGCCGCTTCGGTCGATGCGGATTCGCCGGAAGGCGAGGGCAAGTTCTATTGCTGGACGCCGAAGCAGTTGAAGGAGATTCTCGGCGAAGAGACGGGCGAGCGCTTTGCCCAAGCCTATGCTGTCACGGAGGACGGTAACTTCGAGGGAGGCCTCAGCTATCCGCAATTCGAGGGGACGCTGGAGGACCGCGAGGCCTTGGCCGAGGCCCGGAAGATCCTTCGTGAGAAACGCAAGGAGCGCCCGGCTCCCGTGCGTGACGAAAAGGAACTGACCTTCTGGAATGCATTGACCGCCCGCGCCTTGATACAGGCGGGAGCCATTTTCGGACGCCAGTCCTGGATCGAGCGGGGAGGGGAGATCCTTGACCTCCTCTGGGAGCAGCGCTTCCGCGAGGGTCGACTTTATTCCCTTGCCGGCGAGGATTCTCCCGCTGGATTCCTTGACGATTGCGGTACCACGGCTCACGCCTTGCTGATCGCTTCGGGGCACGGAGAAGTATTCGGTTCGGAGAAAACTGCGGTCTATCTCGAGAGAGCGGAAACTCTGGCGCGCGGGATCCTGGAAAAATTCGCGAACCCGACCGGTTCGGCCTATTTCTTTACCGCGGCCGATGCCCAGAGCCCGATCCTGCGACAGGTCGAGTGGTATGACAACGCGACTCCCTCTGGGAATTCAACGCTGGCCCACCTCTTCGTCGGCCTCGCGGCAATTTCGGAAGATCCAGAGTTTCAAGAGGCGCGGGACCGACTACGGCCTTCCTATGCAAGTCTCATTGAGCGGGTGCCGAACGGAGTGGCTTTCGCCCTGACTGCCTGGTGTCAGGACGCCTCGGGAATCGTCAACATCAAGGCCCCCAACTCCGACGCCCTTCAGGAAATGGCTGAAAAGCTCGAAGACCGCTGCTGGCGTCCCCATGCCCTGACCGTGGACCCGGAGGTCCCCGCTGGAAAGTGGCGAATCTGTGTGGGAACGACCTGCCTCCCGGATTTTTCCACTTCCTCGGAAGCGGCGGAAACCGCGGCGATGGCGAGTATGCCGCGCGAGTAGCGGAATGATCGCATGGTGGAGCGCGGAATTCATTCCGTCCCGATGGATTGGCTGCGTGGGAGAGGCGCTTTCTCGGCTCGATTGCAAACGAGCGGAGAGGCAGGCGGGGCGGACTGAAGTCCGCGCTCCGATGAAACCTCAGGCATGCTGAATGATTCGACTGTTTTTGCCTCGTTTTGCCCTCGCGATTAAGGCTTGCCCGTTGTGCCAATTCTGGGCATTTTGATCCCCTTTCGCCGAATTCCGGGGGTGCCAGATAGGCTCTTCGGGAGGAAGCGGAATACGAACCAATAACCGATAACCATCAACCCAACAACCGGACTGCGGATTCAATCCGTGGGCCTACAAAAAAACCACATGAGTTCCTTAATGGAAGACCTTCTCTCCGAGAGCAGCATCGATAAGCTCGAGGAGGGTGAAATCATCAAAGGCCGGATCATGGAGATCCGCCCAACCGAAGTGATCGTCGATATCGGCGGCAAGTCGGAAGCGGCGATTCCCTCCGTTGAATTCGGCGACCTCGGCGAACTGGACGTCGGAGGCGAAATCGAAGTTTACCTCGACCGCCTCGAAGACCGCGATGGAAATCCGGTCGTGTCCTTCGACAAGGCTGAGCAAAAGAAGAACTGGGAGCATATTCTCGAAAACTGTGACGAAGGATCTGTCGTCCAGGGCCGAGTGAAGTCCAAGGTAAAGGGCGGCCTGATCATCAGCATCGGCGTCGATTCTTTCCTCCCAGCTTCTCAGATCGATATCCAACCGCCGAAGAACCTGGACCAATATGTTGGCCAGACTTACGACTTTAAGGTGATCAAGATTAACCCCGACCGGAAGAACATCGTTGTTTCCCGTCGTGAGCTGATCGAAGAGCAACGCGCTGAGAAGCGTCGCAAGCTCCTCGAAGAAGTGAAGCCCGGTGACGTTCGTCGCGGGGTGGTTAAGAACATCACCGATTACGGTGCCTTCGTGGACCTCGACGGTCTCGACGGCCTCCTCCACATTACCGACATGAGCTGGGGCCGTGTCTCTCACCCGAGCGAAATGCTCAAGGCTGGTGAAGAGATCGACATCCAGATCCTCGAGGTGGATCGCGAGCGCGAACGTGTCTCTCTCGGCACCAAGCAGCTGACTCCGAACCCTTGGGACATGATCGAGCAGAAGTACCCGGTCGGCGCAGTGGTCAAGGGCCGCGTGGTCAACCTGGTTGCCTATGGTGCCTTCGTCGAAATCGAAGAAGGTGTCGAAGGTCTCGTGCACGTCACCGAGCTGTCCTGGACGAAGCGGATCAACAAACCTTCCGAGGTTCTCCGCATTGGTCAGGAAGTCGACGCCGTGGTTCTGGGAATCCAGAAGGACGAGCAGAAGATCTCCCTCGGAACCCGTCAGCTCGACGAGAACCCATGGGATATGGTCCGCCACAACTACCCGGTCGGTGCACACGTCCGCGGCAAGGTGCGCAACCTCACCAACTACGGTGCCTTCATCGAACTCGAAGAGGGTATCGACGGTATGGTTCACGTTTCGGACATGAGCTGGACCCGCAAGGTCAACAACCCGACCGAAGTGGTCAAGAAGGGCGACGAAGTGGACGCCATCGTCCTCGACGTCGATACGGAAAACCGCCGTATCTCCCTCGGGATGAAGCAGCTCAGCAACGATCCGTGGGAAGCGATCGACCAGTACTTCAAGATGGGCGACGTGGTCAGCGGAACGGTGATCAAGCTCACCAACTACGGTGCCTTCGTTCAGCTCGAGCACGACATCGATGGCCTGGTTCACATCAGCCAGATCAGCGAAGATCGCATCGAGAACGTCAAGGACGCTGTCGAAGTGGGTCAGTCGGTCACCGCACGTGTGATCAAGATCGACCGCAACGACCGTCGTATCGGTCTCAGCATCAAGGCTGCCGAATACTCCGATGAGGAAGTGGCCGCCGAAGCTGCAGCTTACGATTCGCTCTCGAACGACGAAGATCTCGCCAGCCTCGGGGATATCCTCGACAAGGCCGGTCGCTAATCGTTCGCGAACCGCATTCCCTTTCAAGCCGGGCGGATTTCCGCCCGGCTTTTTTGTGCCTGGATGGTGGGGGGCGGAACGAAATCGCAAGCGAGTCATTCACGGCTTGAGAGTCGGGCTGGAAGAGATTCACTGGTATGCACGATGTCGAAGGATGGATCAGATTACACGCAGCCCTCACTGTTTCGTGAAGAAAAGCCAATCCCTTCCGCCGACGAGATCTCCAATCAGGAGATCGTCCAATTTTTACGCAAAAATGCGGCCCGCCGAAGCAGCGGTGAGGATCCGGAAGGGAAGAAGTCTCCCCGCGTCTACTGGCACTGGGGTACGGAGCAGTCTTTCTTCGAGAGGGTTCCCTTCCGTTTGGCTGCGAGCCCTCCGGTGGAGGCGAGGACCAGTGTTTTTGACTATGAGCGCCCCCAGCACGCGGGCCAAGCCTTGGTGGAGTGGACCCTCATCGGGGATGAACTCCCCTCGATCGGAGCTCGCTTCCGCGTCTTCGACTTGAAGGCCGCCAGGTGGATCGGTTCCGGTCGTATCGAAGAAGACCGCGAAACCGTCTTTGCCTTCATCGTCGCCGGATTGTGGGCCGACTTCTATCGCTTTGAAAAAGACTGCAGCGGCCTGGTCTTGGTCATTTTCGATAGTCTCCGTCAGGAATAAGGAAGCGCGTCGGGGAGAGGCATTTGGCTCTTTGGCTTTGGAGCAAGGAGTAAACCCTCTGGGGAAGGGGCGATTTTGCGCGTAAATGTAAAAAAGTCGTCATTAAAAATCGCCCCAAAGCCCCTTTTTCCCTTGTATAGAGGGAAAGGGGTTATAAGTTTTTACAAAAATTTTAATTAATACCGCTTCATTGGCGGAGCTCGCTACGCAATCTAATGTTTCAGAAACCAATTTCTTTTCTACTGCTTTCCGCAGTATCCCTGGCCCTAGGGCTTTCTCTCCGGGCGGATGTGGAGGTATTTAAGTCAATCAAGGGCGATTTGACGCAAGTGGAAGCGGGAGAACCCTTCACCTACCAGCTGCAGTATCGCGCCGCAAGCACCACGACCGACTTTTTCAATACCACGTTGACGGATGTTCTCCCCGAAGGCCTAGAGTTCATCTCCTTTGTGGGAACGGTTCATGTGGATAGCTACGATTTTGACGAATCGAGCCGTACGTTGACTGTGCAGTTCGTCGATCCGCTGCCGGCGGGAAGCACCGGTGAGCTTGAGCTCAAGACACGTTTCACTCCAGGAGAAACCCTCGACGGTGCGGTCGCAGTCAACAAGGCGACCATTGATGCGGACAATTCGCCCGCGGACACCTCAAGTCCGGTTTTGATCAAGGCAACGGCCAGTAACCAAGCCTCTCTCGAGAAAACTCTTTTGGGATCGAGTATTCCTCTTGATCAGGACGTCACCTACCGCGTCCGTCTGAACAATCAGGACACGACGGGGGGCCTCGACCTCTCTGGAGTGTCGATGGTCGATGAGCTTCCGGCAGGAGTCGTTTTCGTCGATGCTTCCGGCAGCGGCGTTTATTCAGCGATCGACAGCACTGTGACCTGGACTCTTGGGGATGTCGACGCGGGGAAGACGATCTCTCGCACGGTGACGGTTCGCTATCCGGCGACAGAATTTGCGGTCGACGATGATGTTGAGAACCGCGTTTCCGCCAGAGTTACCCCCTTGGGCGGCGCGGAGGAATCCTTGGAGGATTCGGTCATTCACACGATCGAGCTGCCCAAGAGTAACCTCTTCTTTTCGAAGTCGGTGAACAGCCGTTTCGTTTACGAAGGGAAGGATGCTTCCAAGACCTGGAACTTTAAACTCGAGAATAAGGGCAATGTTCCGGAAAATTCGGTAGTGGTGACGGATATGATCCCGGATCATATCGAGTTGGACAAAATCCGCGTGCCGCGCCTAAGCGGAACCCCCAGCGATTTACAGGATCAGGTCTCCGTGTTCTATCAGACGAACTTGAATGCTTCCTGGACCGGGTTCCCCGATAATCCTTATGATGGGGTTTCTTCGCAGTGGGTCGGCGTCGGAGAACTTGGTCTGGCTCCGAACGAATACGTTACCGGGGTCCGATGGGAGTTTGGGACGATCCCAGTTGGTTATTCGACCTCCGATTTTTCGATTCGGGGAACGGTGATGTCGACGAACCGTTCGGGAGTGCCTCTTGCAGTCGGTTTTGACGCCGTCAATTCTGCGACCGTCGAATACGAAGATTTCGAAGGACCCAAGAGCTCCTCGAGCGATGCGAGCATTCCGGTGAAGAGTGTTCGCCCGGTCGTAAAATTGACGAAGTCTTCCTCTCCATCGACAGTGAATGACGGAGGGTCGACTACCTATACCCTTGCGCTGGAGAACCGAACCGAAGCGGCCGAAGCCCTCCAGAGTCCGGTTATTGCCGATCTCCTCGACGACAAGTTGGTTTACGTCCCGGGAAGTTGGAGCGTCGTCGAAAAACCTGCCGGAGCCCCGGATCCGGTGTTTGAGGAAATTCCGAATTACAATGGGTCGGGTCGCACGCTCTTGCGTTGGTCCTGGACGGGTGCTGCCGACTACGACCTTCCCATCAACGAGAAAATCCGAATCGCCTTCGACGTTGAGATTCCGCGGGGGACGATCTTTGGAAATATTCAAAACCGTGTCACCCTCATCGACTGGGGGAATTCTGAAATCGATACATACAACGGCGTAGGTTCGACCCCCGATTCGGATGACCTCGACGGAGACGGAGATACTGCGGAGAAAATACTTTTCAGGGGCCAGAATACCAACGTGCGGGGTAGAGCTTCGATGGAATCCGTGAAGTGGGTGAAAGGCCAGCTGGACAACGGCTGGAGTAAGTATCCGAATTCCGGTTTCACGGTTCCAGGGGGGCAGGCGGACTATCGCCTCATCGTCGAAAACACAGGAAATGTTCCGATCCGGGATGCCGAGATTTTGGACATCCTCCCGGTTGTGGGCGATACGGGTGTCATCGATCTTAACGCCCGTGATACCCAGTGGATCGCCGCCTTGGCGGGTCCGGTGGTCGCGCCTCCGGGAGTGACGGTTTACTACAGCCGCACGGAAAACCCCGAACGTCCGAAATATGTAGACGGAGTGGTCGGACCCATCCCTGCCGAGTGGAGCGCCACGCCTCCCGCGACTTTAGTCGAAGCCCGTTCTCTCCTTTTTGTCTTCAATGGCGTAACCATCCAGCCAGGTGAGTCCTTCGAGTTAACTTGGCCGATGCGGGCTCCGGTAGGCACGCCGACCGATGGTCCGATTGCCTGGAATTCATTCGGTTACCTCGGCACCCGTGTCGACAACAACTCCCAGCTGCTCGCCTCCGAGCCGATCAAGGTGGGGATCTCGGTCGAGCCGGACAACAACGCTTCCTATGGGGATCGCGTTTGGCTCGATGTGAATCGCGACGGAATTCAGGACGCTGGAGAAATTGGGCTCAATGGCATTCGCGTTTCTCTCTATGAAGACAATGGCGTCGGCTTGATCGGGGATGGTGTCCGCGATCCATCCGTGGATCGCTTTGTTGGCTTTACCATCACTTCGGACGATTACGAGGGCAATCCCGGGTACTACCTCTTCCCGGATCTTGATCGAGGAAACTATTATGCGGTCTTCGACATTCCCGATGGATACGGGGTGAGCCCTTCTCACGAAGGAGGAGACGACGCTGTCGATTCCGACGTGGATGAAGCCACTGGATTTACACCCATCACGGATCTCGCGGCCGCGGAAGTGGATCGCACTTGGGATCTCGGCCTCTGGTTGCCTCCCTCGAGCGTGAGCATTGTCAAGGTCGCTGGGGACGCGGCTGACGGTGATGATCTCTGGGTTCTCCCCGGGACTCCCGTTACCTATTCCTATACGGTTACCAACACCGGAGAGATGCCGTTGGTTCGCCTTCGTGTAACCGACGACGTTCTCGGCCTCGTCGACATCATTGATGGACCATTGGAGCCGGGCGACAGCGTCACGGTGACAAAGACCTCTGGTGCTCTTTCCGACGGAGTCGTTAACATCGGGAAAGTGGTGGGGCATCCTGCCGACCCTTCCGGAAACGAAATCCCGGGAGCGCCTGCAGTTGAATCCGATGATCCGGCGACGGTTTCGGTTCTGGCTTCGATTGGCGATTACGTCTGGTATGACATAAACCTGAACGGCGTTCAGGATTCCGGCGAAAGTCCCGTCCCTGGCACCAAGGTCACTCTCTATGATGCGGCTGGGGATCCGATTGCGACGAAGACGACCAATGCGAATGGTCGCTACCTCTTCACGGGTCTTATGCCCGGGGATTACTCCCTCGGTTTTGATCCCCCGGCGGACTACGTGATCAGCGGGAAAGATCTCGGAGGCAACGACGCGAAGGATAGCGACGTCGACCAGGAGACCGGTCGCACGGTTGTCACGACGCTGGTGGCGAGCGAGCAGGATCGTAGCTGGGATGCCGGGCTTTGGAAGCCGTCTTCGCTCGGCGACTACGTCTGGATCGATCTTGATGCCGACGGAATTCAGGACGGTTCGGAATCCGGCATCGGAGGCATTACCGTCAATCTTCTCGACGGCTCGGGGAATCCGGTTCTCGTAGGCGGGAACCCCGTGACGACGACGACTGCCGGAGACGGATCTTATGAATTTGAGGGTCTGATTCCCGGAACCTACGGGGTCCAGTTTGTCCTCCCGACCGATTACATCTTCTCACCGCAGGATGCGGACGCCAACGGGATCAACGGAACCGATAACTCGGACGCCGACGAGACCACAGGCTTGACCGCAACTGTCGTTCTTGGAAACGGCGAACACAACCCTCGGCTCGATGCGGGATTGATTCCGGCTAACCCGGAGATCGCCCTCACCAAGAGCGTCACTCCGACGGAATACAGCGTTGACGGCGAAGTTCTTACCTACGCCTTCATTGTCGAGAATACCGGAAATGTTCCGCTGATTGACGTGACTGTCAGCGATCCTCTGCTCACGGTGAGTGGTGGTCCGATCAACCTTGCTGTCGGCGAAATCGATTCGACGACCTTCACTGGTTCCTACGCTGTGGGCCTCGGAGATCTGAATGCCGGAAGTCGCCCGAACACGGCTTCGGTTTCGGCAAAAGATCCACGGACGGATGAAGTGGTCACGGATACGAGCAGTGCGGTGGCAACTGCCCTCCAGCTCCCCTCGATCACGGTTACAAAGACCGGGACCTACGTTTCGACCGCAGGGGACTGCAATCCGCTTGGCTTGGCTGGCGAGTTCAATGCCTTGATCTTCGGAGATCTGAACGCATCTGGCGGAGATACGGACGGACGCTTGGCAGTCGGCGGAAACGGAACCTTTAGCGCCGGATACAGCGTAGGCTTTCCGATCAAAGGATACCCGATTCCCACCTACTATGGAGGAACCGAGGACATGTTCATTGTCGCTGGCAATCTTTCCGACGGAAACTTTGGGGTGAATGGCAACGTCGTTCACGGTGGCGTTCGCACCGGACCGGTTCGGGTGATGATCAACGGGAATCTGACTCGCCAAGTGGTTCCAGTGACTTTTGACGGAGACGGAAACGTCCCCGGCAACGGTGGCGGGATTTCCTTTGCAGACCTTCGGGATGAAATGGAAGTTCGCTCGGCACTTCTTGGTGCTTTCGAGGAGAGGGGAGTTGTTGATGTTTCCGAAACCACTGGAGGTTCGGGCGTGGTCGGTCTCTCGCTCGTCGGCGACGATCCCGAGTTGAACATTTTCCATATCCCCGCCGACCAGATCAGTCTCTCGTCCGCGGCGATCGATATTACCGTGCCGGATGGTTCGACCGTTCTCGTTAACGTCTATGGGGATGCGGTTTCGATCCACAATGTCGGCATGACTCTTCATGGCGCGGATGTTCGGGATGTTCTTTTCAACTTGGTGGATGCCACCTCGGTTTCCACCAGTGGCTTTGCTTGGCTGGGTTCAGTCCTCGCAACCTACGCAGATGGGGAATTTGTCGGGGGATCGATTGACGGGATCGCTATTTTCGGAGGAAACGTAATCACCTCTGGGGGATTCGAGTTTCACAACTTCCCCTTCAACGGCGGAATCTGCACGGAGATCGTCTACGAGTTCACGGTCGCCAATACCGGCAACGTGACCGTGACCGACATTCAGATCGACGATCCGGTTGTTGATGTCGAAGGCGGCCCCATCTCGCTTGATCCAGGTGAAAGCGATTCGACCACCTTCACCGCGCGCTATCGCCTGAAAGCGTCCGATGTGATCAACGGATCTTTCACCAATACGGCGACTGCCAGTGGGCTTCCTCCATTCGGTGCACGGGTTACGGCTTCGGATTCGGATACCCAGACCTTCACCATCCCGGGAATCGGTTCGGGAGGCACCGCAGGTAGCGGAGGCGCTCCATCGGCTGGTTCGGGAGGGACTCCGGGAACACCGACCGATACCGCTTCGAACGGCGAGAAGCCTGACCTTCAGGTGAACTCGGTGACTTTGACTCCGAAACCATCCGCCGTGGGTGATACCTTCACCGCAGTCGTGGAAGTGGAAAACCTTGGTCTTTGGAAGGCCGAAGGCGCTGTCCTGCGATTCTGGAGTAACGAATCCGGATGGGTCAGTGTGGGTGAGCCCGGTGAAGCGGAAGTTCACCTCGGCACCATGGAAGTCGACGAAGTGCGCACGGTGACTGTAGATGGATTCACCACTCCAAATGCTGCGGGTACCTATCACCTGCGCGCTTTCGTGGATGCGGAAGGTACTGTTGAGGAGCAGTCGGAAGGCAATAACCAGCTGACCGGAACCTACACCATCTTTGACGAAGCTTCGACCAATCCACCCGCGTGGATGAAGCCCGACTTTGTCGTTCAGTCCGTGGAGCTCGATCCGAGCCCAACGGTGACTTCGGCTGAGTTTGATGTGGTCGTTCGGATTTTGAATCAGGGCCATATTGCTGGCAACGCCGGGACAGTCGAGTTCTGGGCTTCGGCACCTTCCTATGGTGACCTATCGGCTTCGCCCGACGAGACCACCTCGGCCGGGTCGATCAATCCGGGCGAAGTCGTGGAGCTGACCTTCCCCGGACTCCGCGCGCCGGATGATCAGGGAACCTATCATGTCCGTGTCGTCGTTGACGCAGACGATCAAACGGACGAATACAGCACGGGCAATAATCAGGGTGGGGCGACCTACACTGTATTCCCACTCCGAGCCGAAATCGAAGTGCATCCCGAAGGAATGCAGATCTCCTGGAACAGTGCCGTAGGGTACACCTACTACGTCGAACGTTCGACTAGCCTGACCGGTGGGTTTACGGATATCTCTGGACCGATCAATGCCACTCCATCCGAGAATGTATTCGTCGATGATGAGGTGCCAGCAGGCGGGGTAGTCTTCTACCGCGTTTGGGGCGAACGCTGAGAAAGCTCTGAGGAGAAAGAGACTGGCGAGGGGCAGAGAGCTTTCTGCCTCTCGCCGCAGGAACGGGATCCGAGCGGAGGCACCTCCTTCCTTCTGGGGGCTTGTCTCGGCTGGAGGGTCGGGATTAACTGGTAAGGTAATTTTATCCATTACCTCTCACCCTTCTCCAGTTTCCCCTCTTTCTCATGAGTGATGTTCCTACCCCTTCTTCAGATTCTGCGGCCAGCCCTCTGAGCCGTCGCAATTTCCTCTCTTTCATTGGCAAGGCTACGGCGGGCGCCTCGCTATTGTTTTCCGGTTCAAGGCTCTCGGGGGCGGCGGCGAAAGGAGCGTCTGGAAATGGAATTCCAATCGCGGGGAAGTCGGCTTGGCCGAGCCTGGCCGAATGGAGTCAGCTGGAGAAAGAGGTGAATGGCCGCCTCATTCGCCCGCAGCTCGCTTGGGCCCCGGTGCGCCCCGCGAGGTTTTTGAGAAGCTGAAGAATCCTTTCTATCACGAAGAGAATCCCGGTGCGACTCAGTCGACCGGTTGGTTGGATGCCTGGGATTCAGTGGCGAGTCCCTATGCGGTGGCTGTGGAGGCTCCGGAGGACGTTGCTGCTGCCGTTCGATTTGCCAGAAAGAAGCGTGTCCGGCTAGTGGTGAAGGGCACGGGACACGACTATCTGGGGCGAAGCTGTGCGCCCGATTCCTTGCTGGTCTGGACTCATCGGATGCGGAAAGTGACGGTTCACGACGATTTTGTTCCTGAGGGTGCTCCGGAGGATGCAAAGCCTCTCCCAGCGATGACGGTCGAAGCGGGAGCTCGCTGGTTGGAGGCCTATACTGCGGCGACAGCGGCCGGTCGCTATGTACAGGGAGGTGGCTGCACGAGCGTTGGGGCTTGCGGTGGATTCACCTTCGGCAGCGGATACGGTAGTTTTTCCAAACGCTATGGCACGGGATCGGGCGGGATATTGGAGGTTGAGGTTGTCACCGCCGATGGCTCGATTGTTCGGGCCAATCCTTATCAGAATGAAGATCTCTTCTATGCGTTGCGGGGCGGAGGAGGCGGCACCTTTGGCATCGCAACAAAGGTGACACTGCTTACCCATCCGATCCCCAGCACGTTGGGAGTCGTGACGGGATCCATTCAAGCGAAGAGCGATTCTGCCTATCGGGAGTTGATCGAAGCCTTCTTGCGGCTGTATCCGAAGACTCTCGACAATCCTCATTGGGGCGAGAGTGTTCATTTTGGTTCGGATAACCAGTTCGGGTTCCGCTTAACCTTCCTCGATCTGTCCGAAGAGGAGGGAATGGCCGCCCTCGAGCCTTTTCTTAAGCCATTGAGGGATCGATCGGATGATTTTGACGTGAAGCCGGAGGTGCAGTTTCTTCCGTTTCGCGACCTTTGGAATCCGGACTATTGGGAACGGGCCAATCCAGACTTCATCATCCATGACCCGCGCCCGAAGGCGCCGCCGAGCCAGTTCTGGTGGGCCGGGAATCAAGGCGAGGTCTCGATGTTCTGGGACACCTACAAATCCCGGTGGATCCCCACTCAGCTTCTTCGCGAGGATCCTGCGGCGGCGGCCGATGCTTTCTTCGCGGCCTCTCGCCATGCCGGTTTTGTCTTCCAGTTGAACAAGGGGCTTTCCGGAGAGCATCCGGAGGCGGCAATGCGGGACCGGGAAACGGCGGTGCACCCTCAGGTCTTCGGGGCTGCTGCTCTGGTCATCATGGCGTCCGGTCAACAGTACCGCTATCCCGACGTGGTGGGAAAGGAGCCGGATGAGAAAAGAGCTCGCAAGGATGCGGATTCATTGAAGAGGGCGATGGGAGAGTTGGCCAAGGTGACTCCGGGAGCCGGTTCATATTCAACCGAGTCGGACTACTTCCTTGAGAATTGGCAGGAAGCTCAGTGGGGACCGAATTATCCGCGATTGCTGGAAATCAAGAAACAGGTGGATCCGGGAAATCTCTTTCGCGTCCACCATGGTGTCGGGAGTGAAGAATTGCCGATTCGCTTTGCCTGAGAGGCGCGTGCGGATTCTTAAGCCTTTGAGGAAAAGGGGGGAGCGACTATCCACCTCTACTAATCGTAGCTGACTCCCGCGGGAATTCTCCGATGCGCTGTGTATAATCGTGCGTTTTCCGATGGCCTTCGTCCTCCTTCTTCTCTTTTCCCTGTACGATGACTGCCGACTCTCAATCCTCTGATCGAACTGCCAGGCGCAGCTGGACCTATGGCTTTTTTGTCTGGGCGATTCTCCTCTGTGCGGGGATTTGGGGATTCACTGAGATCGCTGAATACGCGATGGGAGGTGATTCGCACGCGATTGATCGTAAGATTCTATTGTCGATGCGGTCTTCCGCAGATGCCTCGGATCCGGCGGGCCCCGAGTGGCTGGAAGAACTGGGGCGGGATTTCACTGCGCTCGGGGGGACGGGCGTGCTCACTTTGGTAACCTTCGCCGTCACCGGCTATCTCGTGCTCATTGGAAAAAAGAGGGTCGCGGGGTTTTTGATTCTCTCGGTGGTCTTGGGGCTGGTCATGAGTTCATTGCTCAAAGGCGGTTTTGATCGCCCCCGTCCGGATCTCGTTCCCCATGGTTCGCACACCTACACCTCCAGTTTCCCCAGCGGACATTCGATGATGGCGGCGGTTTGCTATCTCACGCTGGCGAGTTTGCTTTGTGCGGTCCATACAGAGAGACGGATCAAGATGTATCTCCTCTCGATCGCGTTTCTCCTCACGATCTTGATTGGGGTCAGCCGTGTCTATCTCGGGGTTCACTGGCCAACGGATGTCGTGGCGGGCTGGTTGGCGGGAGCGCTTTGGGCCTTTACGGCTTGGCGAATTGCCCGGTGGTTTCAAAGCCGTCGTCAGTTGGAGCCTCCCTCAAGTTCAGACGGACCTCCTTCCGAATAATTTTTTGCAGGTGGGCTAGACCAGGTGTCCCTGGTTTTCGATGAGGAAGCCGGGTGGACTGTCCTCATCCAGCAGGAACAATCAGGGCCGGGACTCAGCCGTATCTCCCTTTGTCTGATGCGAGAGAAGAGGTGGTTCATGTCGGGCTAAGACGATCATCCCGACTACTGCCGAACCGACGATGATGATGAGAGCGCCAATCGCGGCGTCAAAGCCTCCGAAAACGTCACTCAGCCATCCGGTGAGTAAGGGGGAGACAATCCCCGAAGCGGAGAAAAAGGTGACGAGGATCCCCGTTGCTGAGCCAGCCTGTCGTGGGAATAGATCTGAGCAGATGGAGTAGTAGGGGGCGTTGGGCATCATGGCGAAGCCAATGGCGAGGGAGAGGCAAATGAGGGCAGAGTTTGCTGAAGGGGCCAGGATCAGGGCCGCGAAAAACAGGACGGCAATGGTCTGGCAGATCCAGATCAGATGAACGCGGGACGCTCTGACGCTTCCGGTTCGCATCATGATCCGGTCCGATATCCATCCGGCAACGGGCATGAGGGTCAGGGCGAGGGCCCAGGGGAGGACGGAAAACCAGCCGACTTTGGTCACATCCATTTCGTAAGTCTGTCCCAGGTAGCCCGGTAGCCAAGTCACCCCGAAGAAGAGAACATAGCCAAAAGCGAAAAAGGACCAGCTGGTGGCCAGTAGCGTGGGATTCCGGAGGAGGTCCCGCCACCGGGGAGCCGGGGCGTCGGCGTCGGTCTTCTGATGAATGATTTCCCGCGGCGCATTTCGGTAAAACGCCAGCCAGCAAATTCCCAAAATGATTCCGGCAATGCCCAGCACGATGAAGGATGATCTCCACCCAATGGATTGAATTAGATTGGAGAGCAAAGGCCCACCGATCAGGAGGGCGAGTGGAACGCCGAGAAGGCAAAGAGAGATCTGACGGCTGAGTTTTTTAGGGTCCATCCAGTCGGCCATGGCCCGATCCATCGCGGGAAAGTTGACCCCTTCGCCCAACCCCATGAAATACCGAAGTCCGATAAAAATCAGGAGGGTGGGGGCAAATCCCTGAAAAATCATCGTGGCCGACCAAGCCAGCACCGCGACGGTCCAGACCAGGCGGACATTGGACTTGTCCAGAATCCAGCCCGAGACGCCGTTGATCGACAGAGTCCCCAGCGCAAACGCCGACATGAGAAAGCCGAACTCCGTGTTGTTGATCCCAAACTCCTTTTGAATCGGGGAGACGGAAAAGGAGATCACGACCCGATCGAGGTAGTTTAATAGCCCGAGGAGGAAGCAGAGCGTAATGACGGTGGCGCGCGACCTTGCGAGGGTGATGGAAGAATTCATTTGGATTCTGTGCCAAATGCAATGGCGTCCATGGGATCGGGGTGTTTTTTGCGTTCGAGGAGGAGGGGATGAGCTTGGTCGAAAAGACCGGCGAGCAGGCGTCTGGAGAGAGTTGCGATTTGGACGAGGATGGTCTGGAAGACGCTCTCTCGGTCAGTCTCCCGGAAGGCTTCCTACATCCGGGAATAGAGGCTCCCGAGCACCCAGACCGATCCTCCGATCATGATCAAAAGAATAAAGCCGGTGAAGAGAACGAGTTGAAGATCTTCCTTCTGTTGTCCCTTGAAGCTGAGGTGGAGGAAGAACCGGAGGTGGACGATTAATTGGAGAATCGCGCAAATGACCAGGGTGACATAGGAAGCGATTCCTCCGACGGTTGCGACCAGGGTGAAGGGGACGATCGTCAGGATTGTCGCGAGGACGAAGCCGATCAGATAGTGGCGAAATTCACTTGTGCGTTCCATCAGAGCAACCCTCCCAAGAAGACGAAGCTAAAGATTGCGATCCAGACAATATCGAGGAAGTGCCAAAAAACCGCCCAGCGAAGAATCGTCAGCTTCCATGCCTGATTGACTCCCTGTGCCAAGATCCCTGCGACGATCACCAAGCACCAAAGGATGCCGGAGGTGACGTGCACCCCATGGAGCCCGACGAGAGACCAGAGTGAGGAGAGATAGCCACTCCGGGTCGGAGGTCCTCCCTTGGCCGCCATGTCGATAAAGTCGGAAACCTCACGATAGAGAAAACCGCACCCGAGAAGAACCGTTAGGAGCAACCAGAAGACCAACTGTTTGCGGGGAAAGACTCGATCGGCGTGTTCCTGCTTCAAGCAGAGGACGGCCATTCCGCTGGTCAGGCTGGAGAGGAGGAGGAAGGCGGTCTGCCAGGCGACGCTGCCCAGATCGAAGAGTTCTTTCGGCCCAGGGCCACCGGCGAGGGCCGTCGTGCTGGAGGCGAAGACGGCAAAGAACATTCCGAAGGTGACGAGGTCACTCATCATGAAGACCCAGAAACCGAAGACGGAGGTTTCCGCTTCGAGGTGGTCTTCCCCATGCTCCTCACCCAGATTGAGTCCGGGATGCAGCGATTCTTCTGTCGTGGTACTCATATCGCAGGAAGTTCGTCGGGTCGGGCTAGACCCTTGTTTGCCACGGTGGTTTCATCGTCGCGGGTAATGCCGCGACCCTCACGTGCTTCGCGTCTCCAGGCCTCATCGACCCGCCGGACCTCTTCAGCCGGAATAATGTTCTCCTTGGAAGGAATGAAAGCGTAAACGATCATCGTTACGATGCACCCGAGGAAACTGGCGATGGCCATCCACCAGATATACCAGACGAGTCCGAATCCGAGACCGCAGACGAACACCGCGAGGATCACGCCGTAGAAGGTGTTGGCGGGCATTTCAATGTCCTCGTATTTTTCAATCGGTTGGTAGGCCGTCCCGTTTTGTTTGGCGGTGGTAAAGGCATCTCGGGAATCGACCTCAGGTAAAACGGCAAAGTTCCATTCCGGGGCGGGGGAAGGGGTCCACCACTCGAGGGTGCGGCCATCCCAGGGATCGCCGATCGGATTCTGCTGTTTCTTGCGGTGCACGATGCTCCTCCAGAAAGTGAGGAGGAGAAGGATGAAGGCCAGACTCAGGAAGAGCGCCCCGACTCCAGAGATGACCATGAGAGGAACATAGGCCGGATCGGAATAATCAACGGTTCGCCGGGTCATCCCCATCAGTCCCAACGGATACAGGGGGAGGAAGGTGAGACAGAAACCAAAGATCCAGCAGAAGGCGGTTGCCCGGCCATAATTTTCTAGCAGGCGGAAGCCGAACATCTTGGGAAACCAGTAGTGGATGGCCGCGAGGATCCCGAAGAGCGTCCCCGGAAGGATTACGTTATGGAAGTGGGCTACGAGGAAGAGGCTGTTGTGAATCTGGTAGTCCAGGGTCGGGTTGGCGAGAATCACGCCGCTCAGGCCGCCCATCACGAAGAGAATGAAGAATCCGGAGAGATAAATCATCGGTGTCGTGAAACGGATTCTTCCGCCCCAGAGAGTGGCGAGCCAGTCGTAGACTTTCACCCCGGTCGGAATCGAAATCAGGAGGGTTGCGATCCCGAAAGCGGCATTGACCGTCGTCGATTGGCCCATCGTGAAAAAGTGGTGCAGCCACACCATGAACGAGAGGACAGAAATGCACATGGTGGCCGCCACGATTCCCGTGTAGCCATAAAGTCGCTTGGCCGAAAAGGTTGAGGCGATCTCCGACATCACCCCGAAGGCTGGGAGGATCAGGATGTAGACCTCGGGGTGACCGAACATCCAGAACAGGTTGATGAAATTCATCAGGTTCCCGCCCATGTCATTCGTGAAGAAATGGAAGCCGAGATAGCGGTCGAGTCCGAGCATCACGCAGCAGGCGGTCAAGGGCGGCATGGCGAGGATGAGCAGAATCGAGGTGCAGAGCGCCGTCCAGGTGAAGAGCGGCATCCGCATATACTCCATCCCTTTCGTCCGCATCTTGTAGATCGTCACGGCGAAATTGACTCCGGTCAGGGTCGAGCCGATTCCGGAAAGCCCGATGGAGAGAATCCAGTAGTCCGGTCCGACCCCGGGATTAACCAAGCTTCCATTGTAAGACGGATATCCTGTCCATCCTCCGGTTGCGAATTCGCCGATCAGGAGTGAAATGGTGATGAGAAATCCGCCGGCGCCGGTGAGGCCGAGACTGATCTGATTCAGCCTCGGGAAGGCGACATCGCGGGCTCCGATCTGCAAGGGCACCGCAATGTTGATCAGCCCGATCAAGAACGGCATGGCCACGAAGAAGATCATGTTCGTCCCGTGGGTCGTGAAAAGCTGATTGAAATGGTCAGACGAGAGGAATCCGCCATTCAGCGCTGTGGCTTGGTGGACGCGCATCAGCGTTCCTTCGACCACTCCGCGGAAAAGCATGATCACCGCGAAGAGGATGTACATGATCCCGATCTTCTTGTGGTCGACGCTCGTGATCCATCCGAAGAAGGGTTTCCACCATTTGAGCCAGGTCAGGAGGACGACGATCAGAACCGCCCCGACCGGGATCATGCCCGCAGCCCCGGAGGTGATAAAGGTGTTTAGGTTCGGGTCTTCAACCTCTTGAACGAGGATGACCGAGTCCCAGGTGAGTTTTCCAAAAATCGGGTCTACCATGCTACATCTGCATCAAAGGTTTTTCGGGAGCCGGAGGAAGGAGAGACTTCTTCGGATCGTAAAGAGGGCTTCCCGGTTGGCTCTCCGGAGTCATTGGCTTGCCGGACCAGTAACGGGCCAAAACCCGTTCGAAAATATTTGTGCCATCCAGCACCATCTCGATCGCGCCTTTTTGTCCTTCGATTCCCAGACGCTTTTTGGCCTCCTCGGAGGTGCCTTGTTCGGCCAGGATCGCATAATTCTCGGCCGTGAATTGGAGTTCGCTCTGCTTCGCCTTCTCCATGCGTTCTCGATATTTCTCCTCGGAGACGGCATACAAATCAAATTTCTGCTTCCAAAAACCCTCACCGGTGAACTGGGTGTTCATGCCCCGGTCTTCGCCCTCGTCCGACGCCATGAAATTGAGTTTGGTGGTCATCGCTGGCATGGCGTAGATCTGCCCAACGACTGCCGAAATGCGCAGGCTCTGCATGACCGTGTCGGTGGTCAGTTCAAGCTCAACGGGGTAGCCCTCCGGAACGATCAATTCGTCAACCAGGGCAATGCCCTCGTCGGGATAGATGAAAATCCACTTCCAGTCCAAACCGATGACTTTGATTTCCAGTGGATCTTTCCCGAGCGGCTTGTAGGGATCCAGTCGATGGGTAATATTCCAAAGACTGACTCCCATGAGAGTGACCACCAAGAGCGGAACCCCCCACATTAGAATTTCCAAGATCGGATTGGAGTCCCAGTTCGGACGATATTTGCCCTTGGGCTTGCTCCGCCGGAATCTCCAGAGAATCCACGGAGTCGCCAACAACGGAGGGATGATGGCGATGAACGTGAGGAGCATGACCAAGTTCAAATGCTTGAGCTGCGCCTCTGCCGCCGGACCGGTAGGATCCAGGAAGCTGTCGGCCACCGCGAGAATTAGAGGAAGTTCAGTCATCGATAAGTCCCTGCCAGATGGGATCATCTTTAGGCGTCCGGGCAAAATAGCTAGAAGAAAGTGGCGTTGGATTGAAAAAGGTCGGCAATAAATTCGTTTCTTCGGATAAGCACGGATCGATTGCAGGGTAGGGAGTGCTCGTGGTCGACCTCTGGAATTCACATCTGGCCCCGTTGTTCGTGCTCCTCATGAAAATGGAAAGTCGCGTTCATTCATCGATCATGTTTCTCGATTTCCGTGTCTCGCCGCCAATGGGAGACTGAGGCGGGGGTCTTTCCCATTGCTCTGAAAGTATGTTCACGAGTGAATCATCGCCGTGAAAATTGCGAGCTCTTGAGACGCGTCAGGATTGATTCATTGGAGTGTATCCTGGGGGGGGCGTTGGGGTGCGTCTGAGGAGTTGCGCCCTTTCAGGGCTAGGAAATTTCGCGGGATCTCCGAAACCCAGGGCGTTGCCCTGGGCTGATGGGTTTTGCACCGTTGGTGCAGAGACGGTCGATAGGGTGAGTCTTGCATCGATGGTGCGGAGATGGACGGGACAACAAATTTCGTGTCGGGGATGCGGAGAGTAGCGGGCCGACGTTTTTCTACGGGCTTACGGAATGACGGGCTTACGGGATGGCGTAGGTGCGGTGTTTGTGCTGTGCGGGTGCGCCTTGGGCATTCTCGAATCCTTCGCGCCAAAGGCGCATCAACCCTTGAGCCCGGGGCAACGCCCTGGGTTTGAGGGTTGTAAAATCAGTAGCCCTGAAAGGGCGTAACCTCTTGCGTAGTCCCGCGCCAAAGGCGCATTGACTCGCCAGCCCAGGGCAACGCCCTGGGTATGAAAGGATCGATCAAGAATTAGCCCTGAAGGGGCGTAACCCCTCTTCTGTGTTCCGGGATACGCGTTCGTCAAATTTGTTCGTCCGACGACTCGCTGCTCCTTGTTTGGCGTGGCTCTCTGTAGGTTCCCGAATCTTTCGCGCCAAAGGCGCATCACCTGTTAGTCCAGGGCAACGCCCTGGGGATGAGAGGTTTGGTCATTGGGAGCCCTGAAGGGGCGTCACCCTCGCACAACGAATGAACCACCCATGTCGAATTCCTCCGGAATACTCTTTACACCCCGGACGGAACTCGTTTTTCTCTTCCGTTTTTCCACCATGCAAAAGACCAAGAAATCCATCGCTAAGCGTTTTAAGGTGACTGGGACGGGACGTCTCATGCGCCGCAAAGCGGGCAAGCGCCACCTGCTCCGTAAGAAATCCACGAAGCAGCGTCGGGCCATGCGCCAGGATCAGTCGGTTTCCAAAGGCTTCCAGAAGCGTTTGGAAAAGGCGATCCTCTGATCCAAGATGAATCTGCGATTCCCCGGGTGACAATTTCAGGCGACCCGGGATCGCCCAAAACCTAAGAGAAACCAAAACATGCCAAGAGCAACCAACAAACCCGCTTCACGCGCACGTCGCAAGAAGGTCATCAAGAAGGCCCAAGGTTACTTCGGTAACAAATCACGCCTTTTCCGTTACGCGAAAGACGCCGTCGATCGCGGAGAAAAATTTGCTTACCGCGACCGCCGGAAGAAGAAGTCCGAGATGCGTCAGCTCTGGATCGTCCGGATCAACGCTGCCTGTCGCGCGAACGGTATTAATTACAGCCGTTTCATGTCGGGCCTCCGCACGGCCGGCATCGAGATGAACCGCAAGGTTCTTTCCGAACTCGCGATCAATGACCCAGCCGCTTTTCAAGGTTTGGTCGATCAGGTCAAGTTCGGCTCATCTGCCGAGAAGGCTGGTTGAGGATCATTTTTAACTTCCCCGCCGGGCTGGGCGGGTAACGTCCAGCCCGAGCGGTTAGAAGTCGTATTCTCTCCCGAAGGAGAGTTCAGTCGGGAGCTGATTCATCCTATCTGACCGTACGGTTACTCCTTTTCCAATGGACGAAGATATTTCGAGTATCATTCACGAGGCGGAGGCGGCCGTGGCCGCTGTCAGTTCCCGGGCGGAACTGGATGAGGTAAAGGCTCGCTTTTTCGGCGGGTCTGGATCCTTCACCGCGTTTCGCAAAAAAATTGCCGACCTGCCGAAGGAGGAAAAGCCTGCCTTCGGGAAAAAGGTCAATGAGCTCAAGACGGGGCTGGAGGCGGTATTCGCCGAAGCGGTTCTTCAGAGTGAAGAAGCGGAATTCCGCAAGCGTCTCGGGCCGGAGGTCGATCCTTCGTTGCCGAGTCCTGATTTGGGTCGTGGGTGTGAGCATCCGCTGACTTTGGTGCGCAATCGCATCGTCGAGATCTTTCGCCGGATCGGCTTTTCCGTGGTCGAGGGTACCGACGTCGAGTCGGAGTATTTCTGTTTCGACGCCCTCAATACTCCACCGGATCACCCCGCCCGGAACGTTCAGGATACCTATTACCTGAAATCGGAGTCCAAGATGGGGAATGTGAAGAAAAAGGTCGATGAGGAGCGCTATCTTCTCCGCCCTCACACTTCGAGCACCCAGATTCGGACCATGCTCAAGAACGAGCCGCCGATCCGGATCATTTCGCCGGGGCGTTGCTTCCGCCGCGATACGGCCGATGCGACGCACAGTGCCAATTTTCACCAAATCGAGGGGCTTTATGTGGATCGGAATGTTTCCGTCCGCGACTTGAAGGCCGTCCTCGACTACTTCGTCCGCGAGCTTTTGGGCTCGGACGCGAAGACTCGATTTCGCCCGCACTTTTTCCCGTATACCGAACCGAGCTTTGAGGTCGATTTCCCCAGCGGGCATTTGGGGAAGGTCGGATCCGATTGGATCGAGATCATGGGCTGCGGGATGGTGGATCCTTCCGTTTTTGAAGAAGTGGGCTATGATCCGGAAGAGTATTCCGGTTTTGCCTTTGGAATGGGGATAGAGCGAGTGGCGATGAACCTGTACGGTATCGACGACATTCGCTATTTCTACCAGAACGACGAACGTTTCCTGCGCCAGTTCTCATGAAGATCAGTTATCAGTGGCTCTCGGATTATGTGAAACTCGACCACTCGGTGGCCGAGATCGAGGAGGCGTTGACCCTCATCGGTTTTGAGGTCGAGGGAATCGAGTCCTTCGGTGTTCCTCGCCTTGAAAACGTCGTCGTTGGCGAGGTTCTCGTGCGGGATCAGCATCCCGATGCGGATCGCCTCAGCGTTTGCTCAGTCAAAGTGTCTGAGACGGAGGAACCGGTCGGCATCGTTTGTGGTGCCCAGAATTACAAAGTAGGGGACCGTGTCCCGGTTGCCTTGCCGGGGGCAGTATTGCCCGGAGACTTTAAGATCAAGAAGTCGAAGCTGCGCGGGGTTCCCTCCGCGGGAATGATGTGCTCGGCGAAAGAGCTGAATCTCGGGGACGACCACTCTGGGCTATTGATCCTGGAGGACCGTCCGGCTATCGGCACACCGATCAATGAGATCTTTCCCGAGCCCGATACCGTTTTTGATGTCGAGGTGACGCCAAACCGCCCGGATTGCCTGAGCGTTATCGGCATCGCCCGCGAACTCGCGGCCTGGTTCCGTGAGGACTTGAAGTATCCGGAGATCGAACAGGCAATTTCGGATGGTGATTCATCCGATCATCTCTTGGAGTCGATCAAAGTGCTCGATTCGGAGGCTTGCCCACGCTACACGGCCTGGTCGATTCGGGGCGTGAAGATGGGGGAGAGCCCGGACTGGATGAAGCAGAAGCTTCGGGCCGCCGGACTGCGTCCAATCAACAACGTCGTCGATTGCACGAATTTTGTCCTCCTTGAGACGGGGCAACCGCTGCACGCCTTTGACTTTGCCAAGATCAAGGGCGGTCGCCTCGAAATCCGCAAAGCGCGTTCAGGCGAATCAATTACCACTCTCGACGAGAAGAAGCGGAATCTTTCCGCGGACGATCTGGTCGTTGCCGATGCCGAACGTCCTTTGGTCATTGCTGGGATCATGGGTTCAGTCGATGCGGAAGTTGACGGCAGCTCGGTGGACATTGTCCTGGAAGTGGCTGCCTTTGAATCAACCGCGACCCGGGCCACTTCCCGTCGCCTTGGTCTGAGCACTGACAGCTCCTATCGTTTTGAACGGGGCGTCGACCCTCGGGGAATCGAGTTTGCGGCCGCTCGCTGCATCGACCTCATTCTCAAAACTGCCGGAGGGCAAGTGGGCGGAGCCCCGCAAATGGCGGGAACCCTCCTCGATACCTTTTCCGAGATTGAAGTGACTCCAGAGCAAATTACGAAGCGCATCGGCTTCGAAGTGCCCGAAGATGACATCGCTGCGGCTTGGGAACGATTGGAGTTTGAGGTCAGTCGCCCCGATGATGCTTCTGAACCATGGCGGGTCCGCGTGCCGTCGTTCCGGGGAGATCTGGGTCGCGTTGCCGATTTGACCGAAGAGTTCTTAAGGATGTACGGCACGGACCGGATTCCTGAATCCAGTGTTGGATGCGAAACGGTCTCTTCGCTGCCGGAAGCCCCGGGTGACTTGGCCAGCCGCGCCTTCCGAAGTCATCTGGTCGCCAATGGCTTTAACGAAGCGTTCAATTACACCCTCGTCTCTGGGGATTCTGCACAGTGCTGGCAGGGTTCTGCCGGTCGGCAAGCTCTGGAGATGGAGAATCCGCTTTCGCAGGATCAGAGCCATTTGCGCCCTTCTCTGTTGAGTGGACTGCTTGACGTCATTCGCTTCAACCGCGGCCGGGCGCGCAAGGAATTCCGCTTCTTCGAATGCGGTCGCGTTTTCCGTGAGGAAAAGGGCCGAGTGAATGAGTGTCTTTCGGTGGCTTTTGCCGTTTGCGCGGCACCGGAGAAGACTGATTGGCTCGCCCGCGAACCGTTTGATTTCTTCTCCGCTCGTGGTCTCTTGGAGGACCTAGTCGGAATGGCTGGCTTGCAATGGCAGGCCGGGCGTATTCGTCCTGCTCAGAATGATGCGGCTTGGACCGAAAAGCGTTCCGCAGAGTTGGTGCATCCGGCCGGTTGGTCAGTCTCCTGGGGTGCTTTGAGTCGTTCGATTCTAGAAGCGCACGAGATTTCCGATCCCGTTTTCGCCGGAGAGCTGATCGTCAATCCCGCACGTCTGGATCCTTCCGCGAAGAAGAAAGCCTCCTTCGTCGCCCCCAGTTCCTTCCCGCGTTCGATTAAGGACATTGCCGTCGTCGTTCCGCAGAGTGAACTGGCCGAGAGTGTACGCAGCAAAGTGGCTTCTTTCGCGAACAAGGGCGCCAAGGGCTTTACGGTCGAGTCGGTGAACATCTTCGACGTCTATGAGGGCAAGGGATTGCCGGAAGGACACAAGAGCATCGCCTTCTCCGTAGAATATGGCTCCCCCGATCGCACTCTGACTGAAAAGGAAGTTGGCAAAGCCTTCGACGATCTTCAGAAGCGCATCGCGGAAGAGAAGTCGATGGCGATGCGGTAAAAAGTAGGGGAGTAGCTTCAGCTGCCCCCTCCTGCGCCTTCTCCGGCACATCGGTCCCAAAAACCGCCCAGCCGAAACCAAATCGGCTACGCTGATGTATGGGCTATTCCAAAAAACAGTCGTCCCCGCCCGGAGCGCAGTGTTTCCGCCTGCGCCTAGTAGTAGGCAGTTCAATCTTCGCTTACAGTGGAAGGCTCTCCTCGATATCTCCCGAGGCATGGCGAAACCACTTCGGGTTTGCCGTAAAGGAGATGTCGAGAGCCGGATGGGCATACTTTTGCTGAAGTTCCTCCCAGACCCGGTCGCGGATTTCATCGCACTCGGCGACCGAGAGGTCATTGATTCTTACGTATAGATGGACGAGAAGCACCCGGCCGGATTCAACGACGCGGAGTTCGCGCTGGTGGAATCGTTCGCGGGGAAGCCAGTGGTCAAGGATGGCATCGATTTCGGCAATTCGCTCGGCTGGAGCCGAACGCGCGACAATCTGCGCCCAATTCTCGCGAATGATTTGGAAGGGAACTGGGAGAAGAATCAAACAGACCAAACCGGTCACCGTCGGATCGACATAGGGAACCCAATCCTGGAGTCCGAAGCGGGGCAGAAGAACTGCCAATAGAAAGGCGAGGGCAACGGCAAAACTGACGCATCCGTCGATAATCCAGTTGTGGAGGTCGATGCGCACTAGAGGCGACTGGTTCTTTCGCAGCCAGAGGTGGAGCGCTCCGGCAACCCCGAAGCAGCCGAGGGTCGCTCCGCAAGCGTAGACGAAAGCCGAGCCCTCCGCGATTTCGCGTCCTCCGGTGGCCAGAGAAATGATCGCCGCAACCAAAGCGAAGATGGAGACGGAGCCGATGAGAAGCCCCTTGGTAAAATTGAGGATGGGTTCATAGGCAACATACCCGAAGGGATATCGCTCGTCATCGGGACGAAGAACCAGGGAGGAGACTCGGATGGCCAGGAGAGCCAGACCGAATCCGATCAAGGAGTATACTCCGTCGAGAAGAATGGCTTGAGCCCGGGTCGCGATCGCGAATCCAATGCCGGCTCCGGCCATGATCAGATTTCCGAATACGGTGATCAGAATGGCATTCCGTTCGGCCTTCTGCCGGGGCTGATGGGTGGGGTCGGGCATCTGACTATGGATGGATTTTGTCTCTTTGTGGGTTTCTGAATTCAATGCGGCTTCCGCACTGGGTCAAGGATCGGGCGCAGAGGGAGAATGGCAAGAACCTCGGCGGAATCTATTAATTTTTGCATTTGGAGATATCTCGACTTTCGCTGTTTCGGCAGACCCTTTTTCCTCTTTTTTGCTGCGCGTTACAGAAGGGTGAAGTGTCTTCTCTCGGTTCAGGAAGGAAATCTGGAGCGGAATGGTGATAGCCATTTCGAAGTCTTGGGCACCGTGCGGGTGCGTTGATCTCCGATGCGTTCCCGCCGGGACGCAGCTGAAGCTGCTGTCCTACGGGAAGACGCTGGATCGTGGCATACCCGCTCAGCTTCAGCTGCGCGGTATAGCAGGGCGAAGTAGTCTTCTCTCGGTTCAGGAAAGAATTTGGAGCGGAATGGCGATCGCCATTTCGAAGTCTTCGGCTTCGCGCGGGTGCGTTGATCTCGGATGCGTCCCCGCCGGGACGCAGCTGAAGCTGCTGTCCTACTGGAAGACGCTGGATCGTGACGGACCTACTCAGCATCAGTTGCGCGTTATAGCAGTGTGAAGTGTCTTCTCCCGGTTCAGGAATGAATTTGGAGCGGAATGGCGATAGCCATTTCGAAGCCTTGGGCACCGCTCGGCTGCGTTGATTTCCGATGCGTCCCCGCCGGGACGCAGCTGAAGCTGCTGTCCTACGGGAAGACGCTGGATCGGGATGTGCCCGTTCAGCTTCAGCTGCAAGGTATAGCAGGGTGAAGTGCCTTTTCTCGGTTCAGGAAGGAATTTGGAGCGGAATGGCGATAGCCATTTCGAAGCCTTGGGCACCGCTCGGCTGCGTTGATTTCCGATGCGTCCCCGCCGAGACGCAGCTGAAGCTGCTGTCCTACGGGAAGACGCTGGATCGGGATGTGCCTACTCAGCTTCAGCTGCAAGGTATAGCAGGGTGAAGTGCCTTTTCTCGGTTCAGGAAGGAATTTGGAGCGGAATGGCGATAGCCATTTCGAAGCCTTGGGCACCGTGCGGATGCGTTGATTTCTGATGCGTTCCCGCCGGGACGCAGCTGAAGCTGCTGTCCTACGGGAAGACGTTGGATCGTGGCGTGCTCGCTCAGCTTCAGCTGCGCGGTATAGCAGGATGAGGTGTCTTCTCTCGGTTCAGGAATGAATTTGGAGCGGAATGGCGATAGCCATTTCGAAGTCTTGGGCACCGTGCGGATGCGTGGATCTGTGATGCGTCCCCGCCGGGACGCAGCTGAAGCTGCTGTCCTACTGGAAGACGTTGGATCGTGGCGTGCTCGCTCAGCTTCAACTGCCACCTTTCCGCGGCTTCGTGATGGATAAAGTCATTCCGTCTTCTTCCGACCGCGCAGCGAAAGCCGAGCGGGTACGATACTCTGCTTCTCCCGCGTGAGCGCGTGGTTTGATCTGCATTGGATCATCGCTGATTTGCCGAGAGGGATGTAGATGGAAATTATCTGTTTTGCCGCCACTTTCTCGATTTTCTAGCTGGGCTGAAGGCTTCCCCATGTTGAGATGGGAAATGGCCAAAAAAAAGAGGCGCTGCTTGGGAGCAGCGCCTCTGAAAGACGTTGGTTGAAAACCTGAGTTCCGTGTCCTTAGGCGTCTGCCGAGTCGAGGGCGACGGCGACTCCGTGGAGGATCGAGGCGATCCGAACGGCGTCGTGGACGTTGTCCTCGTTCATGCCGCCTTTTTTGACGGCGGCTTCGTGGGCCTTGAGGCACATTTCGCAGCCGGCGAGGGCGGCGGGGCCGATGGAGAACAGTTCGAAGTCTTCCTTGGTGCTGGCGACCTGCTGCATCCGCATCATGCGGAGGTTGGCCGGGCGCTGGTTGTAGGCTTCGGACTTCATCAGGTGGCGGAACCGATAGTAGATCGTGTTCATGCCCATGATGGCGGCGGCGGCGCGGGCGTCTTCGAGGGTGGCCTCGGCAACCCCGGCGGCCTTGGCATCGGCCAGAACGGCGGCGGTGAGCTCGGGATGGCGGATGTAGTAGGCCGCGGCCAGAGCGGTGCCCCAAGTCTGATCGCTGGTCAGCGATTCGCCCTCAAGCACGCGCTTGAGGTTGATCCGAAGGTCCTTGGCTTCCTCGGGAAGCTCCGTCAGGAGTTCTTTAATTTGGTCCATAGGTCTTAGACCTTAATGGTTTCTTCGCCTTTGTTCCAGTTACAAGGGCAGAGCTCGTCGGATTGAATGGCGTCGAGAATGCGGATGATTTCCTTCACATTGCGACCGACGCTCAGGTTGTTGGCAGCCGAGTATTGGACGACACCGTGCGGATCGACGATGAAGGTCGCGCGGAGGCAGACGCTTTCTTCGCGATCGAGGATGCCGAGCTCGCGGGCCAGCTTGGGTGCGGCGATGAGCGGGAACTTCAGACCCTTGAGGTCTTCGTGGTCGTTGCGCCAGGCCAGGTGGCAGAACTCGTTGTCGGCGCTGCCGCCGAGGACCACGGCGTCGCGGTCTTCGAACTCATCGACGTTCTTGTTGAACTCGACGATCTCGGTCGGGCAGACGAAGGTGAAGTCCTTCGGGTAGAAGAAGTAGACCTTCCATTTGCCCTCGTAGCTCTTGTCGGTGAGGTCGATGAGGTCGTCATTGGTGAGGCCGTTACAGGCCTTGACTTTGAATTCAGGGAACTTGTCGCCTACAGTAATCATGGATGTATCTGGTTAGTTTTCGATTTGAAGTTAAGAATTCGTAAGGCTGGTAGGTGTTCGCAGTGAGTCAAGGGAGTGAGCCAGAATTTTGGAGAAAAGAGATTTGGGCGATTGTAGAAATTAGGTCGACTACTGTGGAGTCGGAAGCCTACGCGGAGCAGTTCAGGTGCCTAAAAATTGGGCGAGAGTTCACTCAGAAAGAGTCGGGGGGGCTTTCCAAAGAAAGCCTAAAGCCGTTGGCAATAAGAAGTCCTTCGGGGGCTGTCTGACGGTATTAGAGATCGATGATGTAGAAATTGCCGAGGGAGACTTGCTCTGCTTGGCCCACCGTGATCCATCGTAGTTCAAAGAATTTTCCCCATGAATCGGAAATGGCCAATTCTCCAGTTCCCTCATTGTAACCAACGATCATGCACATGTGGGCAGCTTCGCGGTCACGGGGAATGGTCGCTCTGACGACTTCGTTTTCTTTCTCGCAGCGCTCCTTCCATGCTTCCCAGTCTTTTTGCTTCTCGCGTTCCCGGGTGCGTTTATTTGCGATCTCATTGAAGTCTCTTCCAGAGAGGAGGGTCCACATGATGGGGACCCCCTCCTCAATGAAGTCGGAAACGTCTTTAATGTTGGCTTCCATCCTTTCTTCCTCGAGATCGCGCCCGGAATAGGAGACGTAGGATTGCGCGTTTTCGACGATCTTGCGGATGTCGGTGCCTCCGCCGATTCCGGTCTGCCCGGCCATCGCCAAAACATACATGTCGGCGGGGATACTGAGAAAGCGGAGATATCGTTCGAAAGTGGCAGGGACGCAGTAGCCTTTGGGTCCTTGATCGACCATGGGAATGCCTTGAATGAGAACGTCGCCGTTCGGATACCGCACGACGTGCTCCAGAAGGCGTTCGCGCATTTCGGCCTTAGTGATGCGGTCGTTGAAGCCTCGGTTGTCGGCGATGTCTGGAGGCATGATCCTGAGGCTCACATATTCGCCATCCTGCTGGCTGAGGAGGATGGCGTGGTCTCTCCAGTCCCAGCGGCTCACGCGTTCCTTCATGTCGTATCGGCCGAGATTCATCCGATCTGGTTTTCCCAATAGGTTGACGAGCTGGTTCTCGATGGTTTCGCCATCCAGCTCGACGGCATCCTCGATGATCTCGGGGTTTCGGGTTGGAAGATCGCCTTTGTTCGCAAAAACCATGGAGAGGCTCGTTGCCTTGTCATTTTCGCCATAGAGAACGGCTGAGTAGGGCCTTGACTTGAGAATGGTGTAGGAGTCATCGGGGTATAACCGGTAGCTGGAAAGCGATTCGGTTTGGGATTCTCGTGGCCAGTTCAGGCGTTTGGCGATCGCCTTCGCGGACTCTTCCCAGAGAACGGTCTCGCCGAAAAGAGGCACTCCGAAGCTATCGTTGAGTTGTTTCACGTCAGGGCCTTCGAGCGCAGAGGGTTCGGCGGCCCTTTTCTGGCGTTTGTATTCCTCGATGTAGGCTTGGTCTTCATCGCTGAGCTGACTGATCGGGATTGTGAACCGACGTCCGTCGCTTCGCCGAATTGTGATTGATCTTTCCTGGACGGAGACCACCTCAGCCTCGAGCGTGCGGTTCTGGGTGTCTGTAAAGGTGCGAGCATCCAGCGTCGGCGGATGCATACTCACCAAAACGAGAGGAAGTATGAAAAAGCGAAACGATCTGATGCTCATGGTTTTTCGCAAGAGAGAGCTACTTTGAGAGTGCGGAATGATACAGGAGGGATCCGGTGCGAATGGATCCGAGTCGGGCTATTCGTGGCTATCGGGGATTGGTAGGTGAAATTCTTTTTCAGTCTGGCATTCTGGGTGAGCTCTAGGGTTTAGAGGCTGGGGTTTCTAAACGAGTAAGAGTGGGATTCTGCAAAATTGGAGCGGATTGGCCAGTTTGATAGTAGGGGGGCGACTATGATAGAGGAAAGGGGCGAATCGGATCTGGAACTGAGTGCTTCCAATCCTCTCTCGATATCGATTCACTGAGAATCTCCTCTAAGGAAGCCATGCGTTTGTTTGCACTCTTTTACTCATTTTTCCTCGGGTCATCTTTTTTATGGGGTGCTATCGAAAATCCTGGAGACCTAATCACACCATCGGAGGATCCGGAAGAGGTGCAGGGAATCTTAGACGAATTGGCCTCTCACGAACTGGAGGAGGACGAGCGCTATCTTCTTCACCCGGCGAACACGAGCAGCCCCCGGGATACGATCGTGAGTTTCATCAAGCTCACCCAGCGGTTTCATGACCTCATCTCCTCCGAGGATTATTCGCCGGAGGACCGGATCGAGGTGATGCATCTTTTTGGCGAGATCCAAGACTTCTTTGACATGAGGAACGTGCCGCCTTCGTTGCGGGCGGATTATGCGTCGGCCGCTGGTATTTACCTGAGGGAGATCATTGACCGGGTCGGACTGCCGGATCTCGATCACATTCCCGGGGAAATCGCGATGCGGGCCGCGATCGCCGAGGGGCAGCCGGCTCGTTGGCAGATTCCAGGTCTGCCCTTTGAGATCGCCCGGGTGAACAGTGGTCCGGAGGAGGGCCGGTATCTGTTTACGGAGAATACGCTTCTCGAGGCGAAGGCCGTCTTCCAGCGCGTGCGAGAGATGCCCTACGTCAGTGAGGCCGCCAAAGACTTCTACTATTATTTCTTCCTGACTCCGAACCCGATCATCCCTGCCGAATGGATCGATGCTCTGCCCGATTGGATGTTGAGAGATTTTTACGAGCAGACCGTCTGGCAGTGGTTCTCCATGTTCGCGGTCATTTTGATCGCGGCCTTTTCCGTTTGGTTGCTGAGAAAGGTGTTGAAGCGGATTTCCCGGGAGCGATCGGCTCTTTTCCGCCATCTGTGCATGCTCATCGTGCCCTCTTCTGCGATCGGGGTGAGCCTCTTGGGCTACAATCTGATCGACGATAAGATCTTCATTACGGGTGAGGTCTTCCAGGTGGTGACCTATCTCTTATATTTGGTGCTTCTCGCCAGTGGCATTATCGTTACGTTTGTGCTGGGGACGGTGATTTGTGATTTGGTGACGCGCTCCGAGCGGTTCGAGGGGAGGACTTTCGACTCCCATCTGGCACGAATCGGGATCCGGATCGGAAGTATCATCGTTTGCTTGGGCGTATTGATCCAGGGGTTGCAGCAGATCGGATTTTCGCTGGCGACGGTGATCGCCGGGGCCGGGGTAACCGGTTTGGCGGTCGCTCTGGCGGCCCAGAGCACGTTGCGGAACATTTTCGGAAGCTTGATGATCCTCATCGACCGACCCTTCCGGGTTGGTCAGCGGATTATCGTCAGTGGTCACGACGGGACGGTCGAGGAAATCGGCCTGCGGTCGACGCGCATCCGCCTCCTCAATGGGCATGTCACCAGCATCCCGAACGAGCGGATGGCCGATGCCGAGATTGAGAACGTGGGGCTGCGGCCCTACATTCGCCGGGTTTCGAGCATTCATCTGGCTCACGGAATGCCGATCGAGAAAGTGAATCGGGCGGTGGAGATCATTCGGAAACTTCTCGAGCCGCATGAAGTTTCGGAGGGGGGCATTCATGCTTCGGACGACCCAAACGCGCCGATCAACTACGCGGATTTCCCCCCGCGGGTCTTTTTCAATGAGTTCAACCGGGATTCGCTCAATATCTTGATGATCTATTGGTACCACCCGCCGGAGTACTGGAATTTCCTCGAATTCAGCCAACGGATCAATGAGGAGATCTTGGAGAAGTTCCGCGAAGAGGAGATCGAATTCGCCTTCCCGACCCGGACGGTCCACATCGCCGGGACGAAGGCGACGCCCTTTCCCCAGATCGAGGGCGAGGAGAAGTAGGCGAGGGCTTCAGCCCAATGTCATTGCATAATTAGCCAATCGAAAAAGAACTGCAGGATTTTGGAAGAAAAAACCTGCACGTGCGTTCAGTGTTATGTTGCAAGATATGGATGCACGAAAGGGATGTTACTTTTACGGATTCGAAAGGACTGGCATGCAAGATCGACAAGGTGCTTTGCGATGCGGCGAGGCTTGAAAGCAGGAGCATTCGCGGCCGCAGAGCTGGGTTAAGTTTAGGGACTTTGTTGTTCTCGACTATGCGTCAGAAGATCTTCAGACGTGGAGGGATGGCTGAGCATGTAAAGATGACGAGTGCCAGAAGTCTTGATGGATCTACGGTATCCCGTCGCCTTGCAAAGGTATCGAAGGAGCAGTTGGAAGCTGTGGGCGAATGTTTGCTGGGCCCGATCGGGGATCGCAGCAGTAACCCTGGAGGCTACTACCGGGGTTATCGGACGGTAGGAATCGGATGGGACATGCTTTACGTTGATCAACAGCAAAGCGATTGTTGAGAAGGTGCCGAAGTCGAAGAGCCGCCGCAGTCTGGAGTAGGAGCCCGGGGAGGCAGCTTTTCCGCAGATTTATGCGAGTTCTCTGGTGGAGTTGGGGCCTCACAACCCTTTGGCAGTCCGCGTGGGGATCGAAGGAGAATCGGAGCTGGAGCTCTCCGTTGGATTGCTGAAGAAACTGACTAAGGCAGACATGCTCCTAAGAGACCGACTTTACGGGGTGGGATGGTTTTTGCACCAGATGGTCGAACAGGGCAATTACGGTGCGTTCTTGCTGAAGGTATCCGGCTCACAAACAAGCCGCAGGATCGAAGAACTCGAAGACGGATCCTGGATCGTAGAGGTGGACGTGCGCAGCCGTCGCCGTCCGGCGGACATTATCGCTACCCATCTTGTGCGGGAAATCCGCTTTGAGATCGCCAGCACTGATGCGCAGGGTGAGAGCCGGATCGACTGTTACCGGCTTTGGACCGATCTGATGGATTGCCGGATCGATCCGGCTAAGACCTTGATCGGCCTCTACCAACAGCGATGGGAACATGAAGGTTCCTGCCGGGAAATGAAACTGGAACTAAAGAAACACAAGCATCTCAGTGCCCAGCTGCTGGAGACCGCCCACATCGAGATACTCTCGATGGTATGGGCTAGCGCCTTGATCGCTAAAGAGCGCCAGCGCCTCGCCTCAATTAACGGCTCTTCAGAAACTGCCCGGCGCGTGGGCTTCGACGTCGTCCAGGAAAACATGTGCGTGCTCTGGCCCCTGCAAAGCCAGGTCGGAATCCACCTCTCGCAGGCTCAGTTCGAGGCCAGCGCCCAGAGCTTATCCCATCATGCCAGCCTCTACAATACCCCGCAAAAAAGAAAACGATCTTGCCCGAGAAAAGTCCGACAAAATCAAAAACACTGGCCAAAAATCCGCGAAAGAACCGAATCAAAACAACCTGTCAAAATAACCATCCTCGGCCACCATTGAATTATGCAATGGCATTGGGCTTCAGCCCCGGCTTTCGTTGGAGCGGGATGGACTGTTGCGGATTTTTCGATAGTCGTCGAGTGTTTCAACTGCCGATCCGGCGCGGGAGCGCAGCCTGAAGGCGGGCCCTACAATGGCCCATTTCGACCCCTAAAAAAAGTTTAGGGAATTCTTTCATTCACCCGTTTGGTCAATCGATATTCTACAATTGCCAAGGCCGAGCGATACGGTTGTGGGGAAATTACCCATGCGAACCGATGTTTTTGTGGGGGATTTTCCCATGTCCGGGAAATAAATCGTAACTTTTTCTATTATCGGTTGACTTTAAAAATAAAAAACGGCGTTTCCAGAGCAATGATTGATCTGATTTCAGTTACTAGGGTTGTCGGGCTAGGAGCACTACTTGTGATCGCCTCCGGAAGTGCGCTTGCGGATTTGTCGTTCGAAGAGCGAGTTTGGAAAGAGACGGCGGGAGTCTCGCAGGAGAAGGTGGAGTTCGCGTTTCCGTTTGAGAACTCGGGAGAAACGGAGGTGACGATCACCGAGATCAAATCGTCCTGTGGCTGCACGACGGCGAAGCTCGACAAGAAAACGTATGCGCCTGGAGAATCCGGAGAGATCACGGGCACATTCAACATAGGTTCCCGCCAAGGGCTGCAGCGCAAGACGGTACGTCTGACCACCGACTCGGTGGCCCAGCCTCAGATTCTGCTCACCCTCGAGGTCGATATTCCCAAGCTGGTCTCCATCGAGCCCGGAATGCTTCTCTGGCGCAAGGGTGAGGTTCCCGATGTGAAGACCTTGAAGATCCTTCCGAATGAAGAGATGGGCGTTGAGATCGCCGGGATCGATCTTGAGGCCGAGGGGGTTTCGATCGAAATGTTGGACGTTGAGCCCACTGGAGCCGCAGAAGTCGAAGGGACGGGGGTTCGGGAAGCCCTGGTCACGGTGGCATCGACTGAGGCACCCAATCGGGGGTTGATTCGAATCACGGCAATGCTGCCGGATGGTCAGGAAAAGTTGTACTTCGCCCACGCGTTGGTGAGATAATGGGAGGGGTTCTCACAGAGGCGCAGAGCACTCGGAGATTTGGAGTATCGAGATGATTCAATTGAACCGTTATAAGCTCCTCTGTGTGCTCCGTGCTTCCGTGAGAGAAAGATGCGTTGGAGTAATTCGCGTCCTGCTGGCCCTCCTCCTGGTCGCTGGCCCTCTCGCGGCTGAAGATCTTTTCGAGCATCGCGCCTTGCCAACAACTGGCAAAGAGGAGGCGGTGTTGGTCCTTTGTCCGGGGATGAATGGAGACGGGGCCTTTTTCCTTGAGGAAACCCCTTGGCGGGAGTTTGCCGATCGGCACGCTCTCGGGTTGATGGCGATTCATTATACTTCGCCCGCCGGGCCCATGTATTCTGATGCGCGCCAGGGCTATTACTGGCCTGAACAGGGTTCTGGAGAGGCTCTGTTGAAGGAGATACAGGAGGTTTACGGCAAAGACCTGCCGATTCTTATCTATGGATTTTCGGGGGGAGCCCATTTTGTGAGCCGTTTCTCCGAGTGGGTGCCCGAGCGGGTCATCGCCTGGTCGGCCTATTCGGCCCAGTTCTGGGATTCGCCGTCCGAGAGCGAGATCCTTCCTCCCGGCATCGTCGCCTGCGGCGAGCAGGATGGCGTTCGCTGGTTTCCGAGTTTCGCTTACTTTTATGAAGGTCGCCGCCTTGGCAAGCCGTGGACATGGGTGAGCTTGGAGGGGACGGGTCATGTGCGTAATGGTGATTTCGAGCAGTTCGTGCGGGAATTTTTCGGCGAGGTGCTTCACGGGGACGAATCTTCGTCTCCGGTTCTGGTCGATGTCCTTTCCGGCGAAACCATCGACGCGGATGAAGTCCTGCTCCAGCCGGGGCTGGCGGCCATTCTTCCCTCGGACGCATTGGTCGAGTCGTGGCGAACCCTTCACGCGCCATAAGTCTAAGAAAATCTTCTATAAACCGAAAAGTAAAAACAGAATAACTATGAAAACAAAAATATTACTCGCAGCGCTGTTGGCACTCGGACTGCTAGGCGGTTGGGCCGCTGTGAACACTGACTCGATTTTCCTGGGTGATCCAATACTGCTGTCTTCTGACTGCGACGATGACGATGACGATGACGATGATAATGACGAGGGCGGTGGAGGTGGTCCTTCCGACAGTATGCCAAACCAAATTCCTGCCTGAGGGCTGGGGAAAATTCCTCACGGATGCGCTGAACACACAGAGAAATAGTAGAAGTATAATTGGAACTGCGGTAAAGTCGTGATGACGGATCGAAAGAGCGCGGAGACGTGGGTTGCAGGGACCAATCGTCTTGACGAGGATTTTCCTCTGTGTGCTCTGCGCCTCATGCCTGCCCGCCGGAGTGCCCGCAGGACGAAGGCGGATGAGAGACCTCAGCGTTGGATCGGTCTCCTTCTCTCTCTTGTTCTTCTCCAGTGCCTACTTATTCCCAATGTCTCTGCTTCAATTACGAATTGGGACCCGCTGCCTACGCCTGTCGGCAACGCAAATTTCCGGGGCTATGCGCAGATTGAGCGGCATCTTGGTTCCTGGAGTCTTCCCAACGGGACAGAGATCCCTCTCCACTTGGTTCTGCAGAGCGATCCGACGTTCGAGCCGGGGCCGCTCGGCCCGGGGTGGCACTTTCCGTTCTTCCGCAGCGATTTTGTGCGGGTGAAGGACTACGAGGCGGTATGGGAGGTGCCCAATGGTCGCCGAATGTTCTTTCCGCGAGATCGGCAGGAGGAAGAATCGGATGAGGATGAACAGATTTTCCGTTCCCGGGACGGGGAGTGGACGGCGGTTTGGGAGAAGGATCGGGATGAGATCGAGGCGACCGTGACTTCAACTGAGGACCCGGCTTGGTGGTTTCACTATGAAGAAGGTCGTTTGCATTCCTTTCAAATGGGTGAGGAGAGCCCAGAATATCAGGTCGATTGGCTTGGCGGAAGTAATTACCCGCGGATGATTCGTCCGTCCAACCGTCGCGAAGGTCCGGTGGAGATCGTTTATGCCGGGCGAACTCCGGAGGCGATTCGGATCGAAGATCGTGTGTGGCATATCGAAATGGGGAAGGGCGACTGGACCGCCCCTGACGGGAGGTCGGACTATTCAGATTACCGCGTGAACTTTCTCACCGAGTTGGTCAATCCGGACGGAGATATCGAGGCTTTCGTCTACGAGAAAGGAGAATTGAATGAGCGGACGGTGGGAGTGTTGGATCAGCCGGGAATAACGAAGGTCGTCCGCCTTCCGGTAAACCGTCTAAGCCTGCGGGATGCGGGGGGGAGTGGATCGCGGCTTTCTCGCGTGGGAGGCCCGCAGCGGATTCCTGGTCGAAGATTCCGGGGGTGACTACACGGTGACCAGCAAGGGATTGGATCCGGAGCAGCCGGATTTCGCAGAGAATCAGAGCAAGGGAGGTATTGCTCCATATTCAGTACGCATCGAGAAGCAGCTGGAGGACGGGTCGCTAGAATTGTGGAGCTATAACTATCGAACGGGAGTCCGGGAAAGGACCGATTCGTCAACGGGCGAGGTTTTTCGCGAGACGTTTATTGTTTCACCGGGTCCGGCTTATGGGGAACTGCGCAGGAGGGAGAAAAAGGGTGCTTCCGCGGAATCGTGGAAATTGATCGAACAGCGAGCCTATAACCCGGATGGACGCCTGATTCGGGTGATTGGCGGCAATGAAGTCCGGGAGCTGGTATGGGAAGAGCGAGGAGAGTTTTCCCGAGTGCAAGAGTTCGTCGAAGGAGAGCTGACAAAGGAGCGGGTATTCGAAAACGGCCGTCGAGTTCGGACAACCGAGTGGGGAGAGGGTAAACCGACGACTTATACCTACGAGTTAGAAGGTGGACAAGAAATCGTGCGCCAGTTCGTAGAAGGCGAATGGCAATGGACGCGGATTTGGAACAGCAGCGGGCGGATTGTCTACGGGAATAACAATGAGGGCTTCGAATCGATTTTTCGCTATGGCTCTGATGGAATCAGAGAGGTCCTCCAGAAGCGCCCGGACGGGAAGGATTTCCTTGTGCGGACTTCCGAGGGCGAGTCGGTTCGTATTACTGATCCAGAAAAAATCTCGGCGTGGCTGTCGGACCAGACTTTGACTGGTTCTCATTTTCGAAAGGCCTGGATGTTTGAGGGGTCAATGAATGATTGAAGATCGGAAAATAGCGGAAAGAAAAACATATGAAGATATTTAAGGTAGTTATGGGTTTGTCGGGCATCCTTTGCCCATTTTTGGTACTGGCCCAAAGTGACCCATGTGTTTGTCCGGGCGATCAGCCATACGCAGGTCAGGACGAATGCGGTAATAATGTTTGTGATCCGGCGGATGTGGGCACCTATCCTTACACAAGTGCTTGCGGAATTGGAACCTGCGATTCGAGTTTGGACGGTGATTATCCATACAACGACGCATGTGGGAACGGTGTTTGTCATGAGGATATGGAAGGTGAATACCCGTTGAGTTCATACGACTGTGATGGCGACGGCGTTTTGGATACATGCGTAGACGATATGTACGAGGACGCTTGCGGAAATCTTACCTGTGATTCTAGTTTGGATGGAGAATTTCCTCTAGATGCTTATGATTGTGACAGCGACGGGGAGTTGGATTCATGCGAGCCCTGTGGAAGTGTTGAGATTGCGGGACTTAGTTTTCGCAAAGTGACCGATTCTATTAATTTGTCTGCGAGCTCAGAAGAACTAGAGGGGGATAATTTTACATGGTCTGTTGAGGATGGGGATATAGATCTGCAATCTACAACGGGTTCAACAATCCAAGTGAGCGGAAATACATTGGGCACGGCCACCATCAAAGCCACACATGAGGATAGTGGCATTTCGGCGACACATCAGGTTACTACTTATCACGTTGTAGCTACTCATTCAAACACGGAGTATTGCGATGGTGAACAAGTATCTATTACACTGGTAACTACACCCGAATCGGTTGAATCGGAAATTAGTAATGTGGATGTCATCGCGAAAAAGCCTGATGGATCCACGAATTTCGTAAATGTGGAAAATAGCGGAACGACTTTACAGAAAGCAAGCCAGGGCGATGAATTGAAGTGGATCAGCGGAGAATTTGGAGCTATGTGGTATTCCAGTGGGCAGGGAGATTGTAATAACCCGCTGATTGTTGATTACACACTTACGGCTACTTATGAAATTGAGGGGGAGGAAGAAACAGTTACGTTAAGTGGATTTAGTGTGAATGCTTCACCCGATGGTTCAACTCCTTGCTTAGAGGGTTCAGGAAGTGTTCAGCGTGATTGGTTTGATGGCTTTCCTAGCTACGAGTTCGCGCCTATTGAAGGAGATGAGGAGCATTGGAAAATGGAAATTGTAGGTATCGGAACATTGGTGAGAGATGTTCATGCCTCAGCGATTACTGGAAATACTTCGTCAAATTCGCAATTTTATCCTATGATTCTGCATGAAGAAGAATTTCATGTCGACCAAATTGAGGGTAATGTTTCAAGTGTAATTGATCCGGCAAAGCATTTTAGTGTAACATATGTCTATGATAATGAGATATCGAATTTCGAATCTATTGTAGACCTTGGTCCAAACCCGACGACAGCAGAAGTGGAGGCTGCGGCGGATGCGGAGACCGCATTTGTTGGCGACAAGATGGAAGAGCATTTTGACGACACTGTTCAGGAACTCGGTCAGGATCCGAATTATCGTTGTCCTATTGAGCAACAAGCCAAAAATGCTGTAGGATCTCTCTTTCATTTGACTTATTATTGTGCGTATCAGCAAACAGGGACTTGCCCATAACTAAGCTTAAAAAAATGATTTTAAAAATATTTATCTATCTATTCGGAATGCACTTACTTGTTTGTGGTTGTTTGTATTCAAAAAACTTTTACGATCATGACGTGGCAAATTATATAGTGGAACAAGTTTTTGAGGGAGATCGATTGTTTGCCGTGGTGAAACGATACGAACATGGATCAGGAAACTACTCTGCGTATCGTTTTGAAGACGGATCTAGAATTTGGGGCGAAATCCCTCCAGGTGAGAAGGTCTCTGAGTTTCGCTTGAAAAATAGCATTAGACCGCTTGTGGTCGAAGCTGACTTCTGCGGGAAACTGGATTCAACTGTATTTATTGGTACACCCGAAAGGGTCGTCATCTTCGGTGAGGGCAATCCAACTTATGTTGGCATGTCTGGTTCGGGTAGTAGATGGTTTGTTATCGGCGAGAAGGTCGTGGACGCAAATGGAAATTTGAAGAAGAAATTCGAGGAGCGCTACCGGGATGTTGCAAATGCAATTCCGCTTAAGTCGGGGCGGCTCATTCACATTGACGAGCCTCTTGGGTTGAATATTTATAGTTTGAAGTTTACGCGTGCTGAAAAGCCATCTTATTTGGTTGAGTTGAGCGAGATAGAAATGAATGATCTGTCGAAGATTTTGAGTGCTATTTGCTCCCTTCGAGCTAACATTGATTCGTTAAATCATTTTGATCGTTCTTCGGTGATGATGGAAGATTTTATTGAACTTGAAGAAGAGATCAGAACCGAATTTGGGGTAGAGGTTTTTAAGAGCTGCATGGAACAGCTCACTACTCTCCAGTCAGGTGTTCGTTGAGATAGGAGCATAGGAGAGAACTTCGAACAACTGGGATTTTTCCGCCATACTGGAGTTAGAGTCGAATTTTTGGTCACATGAAGGCTGAATTTGTAAATTCAGAATGGATTTTTGAGCGGGTTTCCCTGCTCATCCCTCCCATTCGGGCACTGTGGAGCCAAGAATCATGTTCGGAAAAAGGCATAGTGGTCGAAGTTGTAGGTGAGATTGGTCAGGCAGATTTCGATTCGGGCCCTTCGGATTCCGATAGGTAACGTCCCAAAAGTTTCGCAAAATTGAAAAGAGTGCCTTTCCGCCGATTATCCGGTAGGCAGTTGGTTAACGACAACTAACAGCCATGGAAGAGACCAACGAAAAGACACCTGAAGAGACAGTAACAGGCCGGGAGGCCGAAGCAAGTGAAGTTGTTCGCATCAACTTCGATCATCTGAAGAAGGACCTAAGCGGATTCGTCCGTGGAACGGTAGAGGATGCCTTGAACGGCCTTTTGAACGCCGAGGCGGAGCATCTGTGCAATGCCGGTCGCTATGAGCGCAGCGAAGAGCGTTCGGCCCATCGCAGCGGACATTATGAACGGGGATTGGAGACTGGAGCGGGCAAAGTGACCTTGAAGGTCCCAAAGCTTCGTGGAGCGAGCTTCGAGACTCAGATCATCGAGCGTTACAAACGCCGCGAGTCCAGCGTGGAAGAGTCGCTGGTGG
>NZ_JACHVA010000081.1:7500-91882 GCF_014230055.1 Puniceicoccus vermicola
ATTTTCGGGGCCATCGTTAATGAAATCGAAGGCGCTGGATGCACGGTTTTGGATGCCCGCGCCTTTATCGACCAAGACCTGGCCGACGCAGGCAAGATGACCAAAATAAAGCAATCCTGTGATTCCGAACACTTGGCCCACGGCATTCACATTGCCCGCGAGTCCGCTCGACTCCACATAGGCCAAGGCGTTCTCGTCCGCAAGGGCACCGTCCTCGCCGTCGAAGCTTTCGAGGGAACAGACGACATGCTCAAACGCGGTGGCGGCTTCAAGACTGATCAAAAGATCTTCGTCAAGATTCCCCATCCCGATCACGATTTCCGCTTCGACGTGCCCGTCTTCGGCATTCGAACACTTAAAACAATGATCGAATCCGGAATCACCACTGCGGCACTGGCAACCGATCAAACCGTCATCCTCGATAAAGAAGCGGTTCTCCAAGAAGCAACAAAAGCCGGAGTTGAAATTCTTGGATTCAATCCGGGAACTGAAAACATTCTCTAGCCTACTTGTTGTTCGGTCTCGGCCGAGCGCCTTCCCAACCGACATTGCTGTCGACCGTCCGGCGCACTCCCCTTTCCAGAATGCAATGGTCATAGGCCCTCTGCGCTTGCCACACAGTGGGCACTGGTTTGACAGGAATCCACCAGATGGATACCTATTCGAATGACCCTGCGAATTTTCCCGAAACCACTCTGGTTCGCGACCTCCCTCCTTCTATCTGCTTTTCATTCCATGTCTGCCACCGAACAAGCCTATCCGGAAACGCCGGTCGGGGAGATCGAGATAAAGAAGCTACCGGGCGCGACCCTGATCGTCTCGAAATCGGGAAAGAGCTATTTCGAAGAAGACAACCAGCTTTTTCGACCACTCTTCCGCTACATCCAAGACCGAGACATCGCCATGACGACTCCCGTCGAAGCCGAAATCAATCCCGGCGAGATGTTCTTTTACATCGGTGACGGCGTAGAGTCAGAAGAATTGACCAACACAGACGACGTTACCGTCCGCGAACTCCCGGAGCGTTCAGTGGCCAGCATCGGAGTCCGCGGCAGCTACAGCTCGTCCAACTTTCAAGAAGCGAAAGCGAAACTCGAGGCATGGCTGGCGAACCAGTCGGATTGGCGAGCGACCGGCGACGCGAAAGGAGTTTTCTGGGACGGACCATTTACCCTCTGGTTTCTCAAGAGGTTCGAGGTTCACATTCCCGTCGAAGAGAAAGAAGAGCAGGGATCCTGACGTAGGTAGACAGTTCGGAGACTTTAGAGGCCGGACGTTGCTAACAGTGCCTACCACAACGAAGAACGGAGGTCACAACCAATCCTCAATTCGATCCCCCTCCACTCGCCAGCGAATTATCAGAAGCTCTAGGAAGAAGCCTGAGCCCCTCTCATCAGAAAGCCGGGAACCAGTCGACAACACCCTATTTTTAGCGTGACCGGGGAGACGGGATTCGGGAATGTGGAGTGCAGTATGAGAATCATCCTGACGGCTCTTTCCTTGCTTCTTCTATTATTGGGAATTTTCTCTCTGGCTCTGCCGATTACGCTACTTTCCTCGGCGCTGTCGGGCGAATCGAGCCCGCTCTCACTGGCCGCAATCATTCCGGCTCTGGCCTTGGCGATCGGCGTAAGTTGGTCGAGTGCATCGTTCTTGAAGCGGAGAGGAAGAAAGACAGCCAATCGAATGGCCTACGTGGCTGGATTTTTCGTGTGGATATCAACGAAGTCGCTGGCCGTCGATTTCTCTCAATCCAACGAAGAAGATTGGGGGAAAGGCGCGGTCCTCGCCTTGTTTCTTCTTCCTATCCTTTTGGGGATCCTCACCACAAAAACGATTAAGTTTCTGATCAGGAAAGCCTACGAGACTGAGGGCTACCCACCTCGATAAACCTTCGGAAAAGAGGATATTTCGACTCCGGAGAAAATCGGTTTGAGAACCTAACGGGTCCGCAATATCAGCCAGAGCCCCGAGAGTTCTCTGCACATCCTGACCGCACCTCCGATTTTCTCGTAGAAAAGACTACCAGAGAGGAACTCTCTGGCGGATTGATCGATTGGCAGGAAACCGTCGGTCTACAGCAAAAACAAACTGCCAAGACCGAGGAAGATCGCGAAACCGACGATATCCGTGGAGGCGGTGAGAAACATTTGGCTGCTCTGCGCAGGGTCGAGATTCATCTTTCGCAGGGTAATGGGAATCAGGGCTCCGGCCAAACCCGCATAAGTCATGGAGAGAATCATGGCGACAAAGAGGACAATCGAGACATCCCATCGGCCGGCGAGAAATCCCACCGCGACAGCGGAGATCATTCCGACGAGAATGCCGTTCAAACCAGCCTTGAATGCCTCGCGGATGAGAACGGACTTCGAGTCCTTACGCTCCAAACCGCCCAAGGCGAGGGTTCGAATCACGATGGCTAAAGTTTGCCCTCCGGCATTTCCCCCGAGACTGGCCACGATCGGCATACAGACGGCGAGGATGGTCAGATGGCTGATCTGCTCCTCAAAAATTGAAATCACCCCTCCAGCGAAAAAGGCGGAGAGGAGATTGACCAATAGCCACGGACTCCGCCGACAGACGCTATTCAGTATCGGATCGTGGATCGCCTCGTCTCCACCCGCACCGAGTGCTTTCTGGAAGTCCTCGGTCGCCTCCTGGTTAATAATGTCAATGATGTCATCATCCGTTACCATCCCGAGCAGGAGATTTCCGGAATCGACAACCGGCAGGGCGTGGAAGTTGTGCTTGGCCATCTCCAACGCGACATCCTCCTGATCCATCATGACATCCAAAACTCCCCTCAACTCCGATTTCATGATATCGCCGATAGAATCATCGGTTTTGGAAATGACGAGGTCGCGCATGGAAACGGTTCCGATCAATTTCCCCTCATCATCGACGACGTAGACGTAATGAATGTGCTCGAACCGATTGTTTAATGTCTGAATATGGTCGACGGCTTGTCGCACCGTCATCTGCCGTGAAACCGTAGCGACGTCAGTCGTCATGACGCCACCGGCCGAGTCCTTGGGATAGCTGATCAGCGTCCGGACCGTATCGGCCGTTTGAGGATCCACTCCGCCCAACAAGCGCTTCTGTTCCGCCTTTTTGAGTTCCCCAAAAATATCCGCCGAATCATCCGGGTCGAGGGCTTCGAGAACCTGCACCGCCCGGTTCTCGCGCATTCGCCCCAAAACCTCGGCTGCGTCATCGCTTTCCATCTCCGACAAAACATCGGCGACCTCTTCGATATTGAGCAGACGGAGGACGACGCGGCGATCGTCCACTGCAAGGCGTTCAAGAAACCTCGCGACTGTGTGCGGCGAGGTCCGCGCCAGCCTTCCCGCGTCAAGCGTCTTCAGCTCGTGACTTTCGGCGAAGAGTATGAGCTCCCCTAGGGAGAACTCGTCAACGGCAGTGGGTGATTCGGGAAGAGGAGATTCTGCGTGCGACATGGTGTAGACGATCTGAGAGAGCGAAACGGCAAGGAAAAGGTAGTTCTTTCGCGCCTCCGTGAACTATCTGGAGGGGACCATCTAAGGAAGCATAATCCGACGATTTCCGGTGGCAGTAGAACTGCGCCCACCCGAAAGGAGTTTACTTGCCGGAAGAGTAACGCAGAAACGATCCACAAAAAAAGGCTCTTGCAGGCGGGGCGGAATGAATTCCGCGCTCCATCCAAAACCCGCGAGCCAAGGCAATGACCCAAAGAATCTATGATTTTTCAGTGAGACCTTCGAACTACAACATTGTAACCACGGTAAAGATGGAATGCCCCAAAGACCTACGCGAAGACGAGTTTGGTCTGCTCACTCGAAAGCCTAGTTATTAATCTTACCCTGATCCTCAAGCGAGGGATCTTCCTCCATGACATTCCCATCGCTCTCCTCAATCTCAGCCGCAGTCGCACAACCGGACAAACCCGTGAGGAGGAAAAGAAAGAGAGCGGAGAAAAGATAGGGAAAAACGGATTTAGACATGGTTTGAAAAAAAAGAACAAATGAACGAGCCCCCCCCCCAACTGAATCCGTATCGAAAAAAAAAGCTGAGGATGATTCGCGAAATCGCCGATAAGCTAGTCAGCCAAACTCCCGTCAAACCACTCATACAATTCCACCGTGAGCACCGCTTCTTCGCCGACCCCAGACTGGACCTCCACCTCGCCGCCCTTGCCTGCCCGAGTGTTCATCCGAAAGTTCCCTTGAGGCAGGTTGGTGAAAATGAAGCGTCCCTGGGCATCCGTCTTTCCTCCCTTGAACCAGCTAGGCCAAGCATCCGGCACGTAGGGTTCACGCGAGGCGTAGACTTCGGCCCCGACAACGGCCTTCCCCGTTGCGGCATCCAAAACCCTTCCCGACACTTCGCTCCCTGGAGCAAGCTGGATCTCCTGACGGGACTTGCCAAAATTGATATCCCACCGTTTCGGCTGACAGCCCTCCACGTCCTCAATCTCCAGATAGGTCTTTCCCCGCACCTCCGGGTTCACCCCGTCGATCACGAACCGTCCGTCACCATCGGTAATCACGCCCCCGCGTGCGAATCCATGCCCGCCATCGGCCTCGATAAAGAGATTCAACCATTGAAACGCGGCCGGTGAACCATCCGGGCGCAGGAGGCGCCCCTCCACCGGAATACCTTCCGGAAGGGTGAGCACCAATTCCTTTATCGGAGCCCCCTCATCGAGAAGCACCGGCTTGGAGAATAAATAGGTAAATTCCCTAGAGACGCTGACCACATATTGATCCCCCAAAGGAAGAGGGCTGGCCAAAAACCGATTCTGCTGGTCCTCCTGGGTCGCGGAATTTTTCACTTCGACGCCGATGTTGGAAGAACGGTTCTCATCCGCCTTCTGGCGACGAAAGACGCCGATCAAAAGGCTATCGGCCGGATCTCCGTTTTCCTCAAGGACCGATCCATAAATCGCTCCGGCTGGAACGGCGTCGACCGTGATCGTCGCACCCGGCTCACTGATTTCATGCGAGCGAACCGGATCAATCCAATAGCCGATCAGCCCCTCGGGTTGAATCCCGATACGGTTGGGATACGGAACTTTCAGCGAAGCAACTCCCTCTCTCAGCTCGAGAACGCGCTTCTTCATTCGGCGAACCTTTCCTTTAATGTCCCCGTTTTCGATATATTCCACCACAAGTTTTCCCTGCGCCTCGGGATCGCCCTCCGGAGTCCGGATACGGATCTCCAGCATTCCAAGCTGAACCGTCGGTTCTGAACTCTGATCGACGTTCGGCTGATCCGCACTCGTGGAAAACGCAATTGCTATCGGGCCCGATTCCCACTCCTCCGGCGAAAAGGACAATTGCTGGTCGGCTACTTTCATCCGAACCGGAACACGGACCGACGGCGACCAGAGTATCGTCGCCCCTCCACCGACCACCGGTGACGAAACGGTTTCCCTTCCGATCCCCGAACTTAAACTAGGCGTCTCGAGAGACTGACTCAAGGTCACCTCCACCTCCGATTGCGTTGGCGGCAATCCGGTAATCTCGAATCGAATGGGCCTCGACTTCCTCAACTCGACCGAAGTGGATCCGCCCGCACCGAGCGGACCGATGAAGGCACTTTCATACCCCTCTTTCTCAACGAAGAAATAATAGATCGAACCCGCGCCCAAACTGGTAGCGACCAAATCCCCCTCTTCACCCGAAGTGGCAATGACCGGGCCGGACTTATCAAGACTTTGGTTCAAACCCGTGGAAAAGCGGAACACCATCCGCAAAGAAACGTCTCCGAGCAGCTCTCCATCCTCCGCCGAAAGCACCTCGATCCGAAGAGGTTCGGTCGGAGACAAGGTCAACTCCTCGATCAAGCCCGGCTCTATCGACACCTTTTCCCACAAACCCTCGCCATATCCGGACAGACTTGCCTCTATTTTCAGCGGCAATTCGCTCATGTGTTCAACGATGACGATTCCCTCTTCATCCGAAACCCGTTCCTTCGGGGATCCCTGCACCCTTCCCGCATTAACGCTCGTCTTCAACTCGACCCCCGAAAGAGGCTTGCCGGATTCCGCATCCACGAACCGCAGCTTCCCGACAAACCCCTCGCTCAGGATAAACTCGAGCCCGGTCCGGTCGGCATCGAATTGGCCAAGATCGAACTCGAACGGCGCATAGTTTTCCGGCTCGAAAAGAAGCTCCGCCCTTCCCTTCCGAACGGATGCCGTAAAGGTCCCGTCGCTCCCCGCACGCGCCGAGGCCATGATCGAAGAGGTTCCGCTGATACTAAAGGAATGGATCGGAATACGACCCACCGGGACCGATCCGTCCGGCCCCCGAAGAACGCCACTGACTTCAAATTCTTGATTCTTCTCGGGACGTCCGAACTCCTCTTTCCGTTCCAGTGACGGCTGTGGATAGACTTCTCCCACCGCCTCAATCTCTCGTATCCGTTCCTCCGCAGTCAGCACTTTCGCCACCCCGATCGAGCCGACCTGGAACGCGATCAACATGACCGCAATCACCGCCGTCCAACCGAAGAGAACCGGCCAGCGCAACCGCATCTCCGGAATCGCCTGCGGACTGATCAACCGCCTCACGCGCCCGAGAAGGGAGCCTTTTCCGCCCTTCCCGGCAAAGGAGGAGGCCGTTGCGAACTTGCCTCCGAGTCCCGCTTGGGCGGTTTCGAGAAGAGCTTCCAAATACTCTTTTTTCCGACCCGTCACCCGGACCGCCTCCTGATCGCAGCAGGCCTCCCGCTCGGCGCGAACCACTCCGCTGATCCACCAGAGAAAGGGGTTGAAGAACAAAAGCGCTTCGGCAAAGAGCTGGACCAGATTCCACAACGGATCCAGACGCCGTAGATGGGCAAACTCATGAGCGATGACCATCTCGAGCTGCTCCCGGGGCATGGCCGTAGCCATGGAGAGCGGCAGGAGTACGACGGGCTTTACGATGCCCAAGACGCAGGCAACGGATACCCGGCGACATACTCGGATCGGCACGGATTTCCGCAGCCCACATCTTTGCGCCAAACCCTCCCACGAAAATCCGGCAAACTCCTCGCTCTCCTTTCTCAATGCCGAAACGGCCACCATTGAACGAAGAAGACGCATCAGCCCCGCAAAAAAGCCGAGGGTCCAAACCGCCACGACCCAGGCCGCCCACGATTTCGATCCCGCCCTTCGGGCATTTCCGGCCAGTGCTTCCTCATGGTAATCGATAACCCGGTCCAACTCCGAACGCGAGGGCTCGGCGACCGACACCACAGCCACGGACTCTGACCGCCCGCTCTCTTCCGAAATCTCCAATAGAGGCGACGAGGTGGGATCTCCCTCTCCGGTAAAAGAGAGAGAGGCAATCGTCACCGGAACGGCGAGAACGAGAAGGATCAAGGCAGCGAAGGCCACCCCGTAGCGGAGACCGGATCGAGCCGCCGGGATCAGGCGTAGAAGAAAGTAAACCAGCGCAGCCAGGACCCACCCCTGCCAGAGATTGTGAAGCAGCGCCTCCGCCGTCAGTTGAAGAATCTCCCGGGGATCGTCAAAGTTCATCGATGACTCCTATTTTTTCTCTTCCTCGAGAGAGGCCAACAGCTTGCGAATCTCCGCGATCTCTTCGTAATCAACATTCTCCGAATCGAGCAGTTGCTGCATGACCAGACTCGGCCGTCCCCGGAAGATCTGTTGGGTCAGCCGTTGAAGAATCGGCTTCGAAATCTCTTCGCGATCAACCACCGCGGTCCAAAGATCACCGCCCCCCGAAGAACTTTTCTCCTTCTCCAGCAGCCCCTTCTTCCGCATGACCTGCATCACAGAAAGGACGCTCGTATAGGCCCGCTCCTTCCCATCCGGCAAACGCTCCCGCACCTCCCGCACCGTCAATCCGGGCGCCTCCCAGAGCACCCCCAACACCTGTAACTCGAAATCAGAAGGCTTCTTTTTCATGGGAACGAATACTACTGCAACTACAGTAGTCGTCAATACTGTAAGCACAGTAGCTCCACCAATTTTCCGGGCACTCGTATTTCACCTATTAGACTCCTATTGGCCTACTTCGAGCCATATTCGATTGCACACCTTCACGAAACCTTCGCACAGAGCTCGGCTCGACCTCCCTCGAGAGCTCCGGTGATCAGATTTTTACCGCACCCAAAATCGGTCGTGAATCCTCCGTTTACGCGGACCGGCCACCTCAGAAAGGAGAAGGCTTCGAAGGCGCCGAAAAATCAAGCCATCCCCGAAGGATGGGACAGAAGTGATTCCATCAAGGATTTCAAATCCTCCGGACCCAGTGGTTTCAACCCATCAATCCAGACCGCGTACGACCAAATCTTCCTCGTCAAACCCGAGAAGGTGCCCGAGCTCGTGAAGAAGGGTGCCGCGGACCTCATCGCAAAAAGTTTTCTGATCCCCGTCGGCAAAATCGAAGAGGTTTTCCAGAAATAGGTAGATCCGGGCCTGCCCGGCCTGATCTTCCTCTCCTAGGTCTCCCCCTTCGAACAATCCGAGGAGATCCGGCTCCAAGCCTTCTTCGATCAAACGCCGCGGCACTTTCTCAAAGAGCAGCACCGGAATCTCGACGGCAATCTCTCGAATCTCTTCCGGGAGCTCCTGCATGGTCGATTCGACGACCTGTCCCGCCGTAGCCATGAGCCGGGCTCCGGCCTCCGCCTTCATCGGGCGATCATCGGGAAATCTTCCAGCCCTCTCAGAACTCTTTGCTGCAGACTGCGGGAAGTCGTAGCCAACAGGGATGTTCCATCTTCCGGCGGACCCCCGTTGCAATCCGAAACAACGGCTCCGGCCCCTCGTAGCACCGGTAACAGCGGAAGCATGTCCCAGGGGTTGAGTATCGGGTCGATCATGATATCGGCCTGCCCCATGACGAGGGAAAGGTAGCCAAAACAATCTCCCCAGGAGCGAACTACGCCGGCCTCCCGGATCAGATTTTTATAGGAATCCCCTCTTTCCAACAAAAGCGAATCCGACGGATCGGTCATGAGGAGGGTCGCTTCCGACAGGGGACGCTCTTTGCGCACTCGGATCTGCTCTCCATTGAGCCAAGCCTGACGGTTATCCCCGGATGCCAACCGATCGAGCACCGGCTGGTGGATCACGCCCACCAATGGGCGGCGACGATAAAGAAGGCCGATCAGAGTTCCAAAGAGCGGTACGCCATGAACAAAACTCTTGGTCCCGTCAATGGGGTCGATGACCCAGATAAATTCTTGTCCCGTTCCTTTCGCACCGAACTCCTCCCCGATGATCCCGTGCTCTGGAAATTCTTTTTCAATACAGCTTCGGAGGTATTTTTCCGCTTCTTGATCCGCTTCGGTCACCGGAGAGCCATCTTCCTTGTTTTCCACTGAAAAAGAACGACTGCGGAAACGATCAGCAATGCCAACCCCGACCTCGCGAGCGATCTTCTCAGCGAAGGATAAGAACGCAGCAACGCTTTCGTGACTCAACTCCTTCATCGAAAAATCTTTGCGGGTCATAGTAAACCCGATGAAATCCCGAAGGCACATTCGCAGCAAGATTTGTTTTCTTCACGAAATCCGCCCCTCAGCCGCCTCCACCACCGAAGGAGGTCTACCTTCTATAGATATTAGGCGCTCCTCTACCCGGGAAAGGCAACATTTCGAGCAATCCTCGGATCCTTGCCTTCAAGCACCCTCCGGTTTTTCGGCATTGCGATTATTCCCAGAGTTCGTAGCAACATTACAGGATGCCCGCAATGACACCATTGGAGGAAATCCGACATTCCAGCGCCCATATTTTGGCGACTGCCCTTTTGCGCCTTTTTCCGGAGGCCCAGCTCGACATCGGGCCGCCCACCAAGGACGGTTTTTATTACGACGTCGATCTGGACCATTCTCTCACCGCAGAGGATCTGGAGAAGCTCGAGACCGAGATGAAGCGGATCATCAAGGAGAACCAGCGCTTTGAGCGTTTCGAACTCTCACGCGAAGAGGCCACCCAGCTCATCAAGGAGATGGGGCAAGAAACCTATAAATTGGGCCGCCTCGCCGACATTCCCGAGGGCGAAACCATTTCTTTCTATCGCAACGGCGAATTCACCGACCTTTGCGCCGGGACTCACGTCAACTACACCAAGAAGGTCAAAGCTTTCAAATTGCTGAACGTGGCGGGTGCCTATCACCGCGGCGACGAGAAAAACAAGCAACTGCAACGGATCTACGGAACTGCCTTCGCCTCAAAAGAGGAGCTTGAGCAATATCTCCAGCGACTGGAGGAGGCCCGCGCCCGCGATCACCGCAAGATCGGCCGCGATCTCAAACTTTTCCACATCGACGACAAGGTCGGTCAAGGTTTGGTGCTCTGGGCTCCCAATGGTGCCATCATCCGGCAAGAGCTTCAGAATTTCATTAGCCGTAAGCTCGCGCATCAGGGATATCAGCAAGTTTTCACCCCACACATCGGGAAACTCGGGCTCTTCCGCACTTCCGGACACTTCCCCTATTATAAGGACAGCCAGTTCGCCCCGGTTCTCGAGCACGATAGCCTCGAACAATTGGCTCACGAAGGCTGCTCCTGCAGTGAATTGTCAAACCGTCTCTCCGAAGGCGATGTCGACGGCTATCTCCTCAAGCCGATGAACTGTCCGATGCACATACGCATCTTCGACAGTCAACCACACTCGTACCGCGACCTCCCGGTTCGCCTTGCCGAATTCGGCACGGTGTATCGCTGGGAACAATCCGGGGAGCTCAATGGGTTGACCCGCGTTCGCGGTTTCACGCAAGACGATGCGCACATTTTCTGCACGCCGGAACAAGTTAACTCCGAGATCAAAGGCTGTCTCGATCTCGTGCGCGAGGTCTTCGAAGCGCTGGGTATGAAGGATTACCGCGTGCGCCTCGGCCTCCGCGATCCCGAATCGAGTAAGTACACCGGTAGCGACGAGAATTGGGACAAAGCGGAGGCGGCTTTGAAAGAGGCCGTCAAAGTAATAGGCGTAAACTATACCGAAGAGCCCGGAGAAGCCGCATTCTACGGACCGAAGATCGACTTCGTTGTCGAAGATGTCATCGGTCGCGAATGGCAACTCGGAACCGTGCAGGTGGATTACAACCTACCGGAACGCTTCGATCTGAACTACATCGGTGCTGACAATCAAAAGCACCGCCCGGTCATGATTCACCGGGCTCCCTTCGGATCTCTCGAGCGTTTCACGGGCGTCCTTACCGAGCATTTTGCCGGAAACTTCCCGACGTGGCTCGCTCCCGAACAGGTTCGTTTGCTTCCGATGAACGACGAACTGGTCTCCTACGCCGAAGAAATTGAAGCAGGCCTCAAGGCCAAGGGCTTCCGGGTCGGAAAAGATTACCAAGCTGACAAACTGGGCGCGAAGATCCGCCGAGCAGAAACGGCCAAGGTTCCTCACATGCTGGTCCTCGGTAAGCGGGAGCGGGAAGAAGGCAGAGTATCGTTGCGCAGTCGGATCGATCCGAGCGCTCCGGCAAGCCTTACCGTTGTCGAATTTGCCGAATGGCTGAGTCAGGAAGTTGCCTCACAGCGACTCCCAGAGTTCAGACAGCAGTAGGTCGGGTCCTCGGGGAATCCTTACAGGGAGCGCCCGCCGCAAGGCGGGCGCTTCCTAGTCGTTGGGCAAATTAGTCGTTGGGCAAATCATTCGGGGCAGACGCTGCCCTCCTCCAGAGTTTTGTATTATACCGAATTTAGGAAGTTTTGATAGTTATGGCGGGATGAGAAATGAGCCTGAGCGAGGCGGCCCAATTGGAGGCGGGTCTGCGACCCGTGCCATTTGGGGTAACGCTGCTCAGGCTCATTTCCCGCCCGTCCCAGGGGGATGCGCCCACAATCGAAGGTCCCTGCGCCTTGCGCTGCTTCGATTCTGCGCTGCACCATAACGGTCAAAACTTACTAAATTCGGTATTAGCCGCGTTTTGCGAGGAATTCGCTGGTGGCCTGCAACTCTTGCTCCAACGCCCCGGCTTGAACTGGCTTGGTGAGATATCCGTCCATTCCAGCCTCCTCGGCATCTTCCCGGTTGTCGCGAGTGGCACCGGCAGTGAGGGCGACGATCCTCGGACGCTTCTCTGAGGCAATCGCCTCTACAATCTTCCCGCTGGCCTCGATTCCGTCCATTTCCGGCATTTGAATATCCATCAAAACTAGATCGAAAGACTCGTTCATCACCTTCTCGACGGCGCGAGCTCCGTTTTCCACGACCGTGCAATCATAGCCCAATCGCTTCAATAGCAAGCGGATCACCTTCTGGTTCACCAAATTATCCTCTGCGACTAGAATTCTCATATCATTATTGGACTCGCTTTTTTCCGGAAACATGGGGTCTGCCGTCCGGATCTTTTTCTTGCCCGTGCTTCCTTCCAAAATGCTAAGGACTCGCTTCTCCGAAACCGGCTTCGTCAACCAAACCACCGGAAACCGGAATTCCGTTTTTTGCCCGGGAACACTAATCACTACCACTGGATTGGATTCGGTCGGCCGCGATTCCAAAGCCACCAAGAGGGAAGCATCCCCCTCAAGCAATTTGTAATCGATAAAAATCCAGACATCCGGCGCTGCTTCGCGAATTGCGGCAACCAACCCCTCCGAATCGGAGAAGAACTCCACCGAGAGACCAGCCTGCTCCAATATCGATCGGCATTGTTTTTCGCGGGTGGTGAGACGTGTCCAAACCAAAACGTGGCCTCCACCTTTTCTTTTTTGAACTGGCTCTCGGGAATGTGAGGCCGAGAAAGGCAATAAAACCTCAAAGCAGGTTCCTTCACCCTCCTCGCTTTCAAACTCAATGTCTCCTCCCATCCGCAAAGAGAGCTCTTTGGAAATAGCCAGACCCAAGCCGCTTCCACCAAACTTACGCGTGATGGAAGGATCAACCTGACTGAAGGATTGGAAGATTCGGTCGTGACGGTTTTCGGGAATTCCGATCCCTGTATCCTTCACCGTGAAGAGAAGAAGGCAGCGGTCGTTCTGACGACGCTCGCGAAGTTCGACCTCAACCGTAATAGAGCCTCCGTCGGTGAATTTGACCGCATTCCCGAGGAGATTAAAGAGGATCTGCTTCACTCGAGTAATATCACCAATCACATACTTCGGCACTTCCGGATCGATCCAATAAGCAAAATCGACCCCTTTCTGGACAAGCTTTGGAGAGAAGAAGAGAACGGACTCTTCAACTGCCGAATCTAAAGAAAACTCCTTGTGTTCGAACTGAATTTTACCGTGTTCAAGGCGGTTAAAATCAAGGATGTCGTCGAGGAGCATGACGACTGTGGATCCAGAACTGTGGATCGTTTCGACATAATCAGCCTGCACCTCGTCGAGCTCGGTCTGTCTCAGCAGATCGGCCATGCCGATGACTCCATTCATCGGATTCCGAATCTCGTGGCTGATCATCGACAGGAAGGAGCTCTTGGCTTCGCTCGCCTCTTGAGCCTTTTTCTCGCTGTCTCGGGCTTTGTCCAGAGCACCTGCAAGCTGTCCATTTAAAACTTCAGCCTCCTCCTTTGCCCGCACTAAAGCGGTCTCCGAATCTTTTTGAGCGGAGATATCCTGAACAATTCCGTACAGCTTCGTGGTGACACCTCCCTCGCGCAGAGCCATCCCTTTCGCAAAGGCCCAACGGGTCTGGCCATCCGGGCGCCGAAACATCGCCTCCCGCTCAAAGCCCTTTCCTGTTTCAATGGCCTCTTTTACACTGGCCGCCATCGCTTCCCGGTCCTCCCTGTCAAAAAGGTCCAAAGCCAAATCGAGGGTCATCGTAGAATCTCGGGAAACTCCAAAAATCCGATACACCTCATTGGACCAGAAAACTGTATCCTCAACAGGATCAATCTCCCAAGACCCAATCGAAGCAAGGCGTTGGCTTTCCAAAAGAAGAGATTCGCTTTTGCGCAGATCCGACTCGACGCGCATCTCCCGGGAAATATCGCTCTCGATCACAAGGTAGTTCGTCGGGATTCCCCCTTCATCCAGAACTGGATTTCCAACGACGCGGGACCAAAAGGCCTCCTCCCCCCCAGACGCTCGGGCGACGACAAGACTAAACTCCGTCCCCCGAATCACCGCACTGCGCATAGTCTCCTGTTCTTCAGCAACCTGATTTCCCGAGAAAACAAAAAGTTCCCAAATCGGCTTACCGAGAATCTCTTTCCCCTGCCTCTCCGGATGGTCGCGAAACGCGGGATTGGCCCATTCCAAGGAACCCATTTGATCGAGAATCGCGATTCCCGAGAGCGTCTGCCGAGTCGCCAATTCCAGACGATTCAGCTCGGCATCCCGCAGAACCACATCGGTCAAATCGATATAGGCTCCGAGAATAAACTTCCTATGATCAAACTCATCCGTGCGCACAGCACCGCGGAATCGATACCAACCCCAACTTTCATCGCCCCGTTTCATCCGGTGACGTAAACTGAAGGTGCCCTTCCCCTCTCCCCACCTCTGCTCGAGCTCATCGATAACGCGGCTGCGATCCTGCGGATGAATTCGACCCTCCCAATCTTCGACGGTCCGAATTCCCTCTCCCGGCCCGAGAAGAAGCATCCCAGCCATCCGCTTGTCCGTCTCCACCACTCCTCCGTCGAAATCGATCCTCCATTCGGAAATACCCGCGGCCTCCATGGCCATTCGAGTTCTCAGGCTGGCATCACTCAAGTCACGAGAGGCCTGCTGACTCAGACGCAACGCCCTCTGCTTCCGAATCATGGCGGGAACCACGATCACAATCGCCAAGATGAAGAGAACCACAATCGGAATCATCACCATTAAGATCTGGTGCCAAGAGGGTTTGTCGCTGACCTGGCGTACGATGAAAAACGGATCGGCGTTGATCGCCCCGATCGGTGCCGAGTCCACAGTCAGGACACGCGGAGCCTTCGATCGATTCGTCTCAAGAGGAATATGCTCCCGAAAAATCCACAACCCCTCCTCAGAATAGCTGCCGTCTCCCGACGAAATCATCGCCCGCCAGACATTCGGATGCTCATCGAGAATCCAACGACTCTGACTGGTATCTTTCAGGCTCGCCCAAGGATCCTCGCTCGACGAATCGTAAATCCAGCGGCCATCGGCCGAAATCAAAGAAAGGTCACGATTCCCGTTCCCGAGCAGTCCGGCCACATCCTCCAGGATCTGATTTGCGAGCACATCGACAACGATGTATCCAGCCCGAGCCCCCGAAGCGAAGAAGAGCCCAGTTCCGATAAAAACCTTAGGTTCCAGTCGTCCTCGAGACGGCACGACAAAAAAGTCCGAGATCATGATTTCTCCCGCCGACAGGCTCCTCAACTCTTCGAGGTATTCATCGCTCAAATTCGCAGAAGCACTCGGGTCGGTCGAAGCCTGCGGATCCTCAATCGATTCTTCATTCACCCGAAGAAGTTCCCGGCCCATATTGTCGAGAACCCTCAGGCTTTCAATGCTTTCATTCTCACGGACGATGGACTTGAGAGCCTGCTGATACCGTTCCGACGAAAGAGAGGCCGTCGACAAGAATCGGGCTTCCTGAATCGCCTTCACGGGGGTGGTCAAATCGATATCGAGACGGGCCCGCTGGAGGTCCAGCTTCGCGGCCCCTTCCTGAGCCGTTTCTCTCATTTCGACCCGCCAAATCCAGGCGAAAGACAAAAGAACGATCACCAAGAGAAAAATTCCCACGCAAATCGGACCGACTAGCAATGGTTCTTTGGCTTTCCTTGAGTTCTCGAAATCCCCTCCCACGAAAGAGTTGAAACACGAAGAAACGCCCCTTTCAATTCGATAAATGTGGATTCAGAGTTACAGGCGGAGCTAAAGTAGATCCGTGCGCATCCAACTACAGAGAGTCGAGCCCGACTACCTAGCAAAAAGCACCCTCGAAAGCTCGGATGTCTGGGGAAAACAAATCCAGATCGAGGCACCGGACGGAGTCATCCTTTGGGGTCCATCCGGCCAAGGAAAATCGACTTTTTTTCGCATTCTTTTCGGCCTGGAACGACGCTACCGAGGCGATCTCGTAATCGACGGGCTGCCTCCCTCCGAACGACCCCACCGCGTTTGGCCTGAAGTTCGGGCAGAGCGGCTGGCTTTTGTCGCTCAGCACTTTCACCTTTTTGAGGAGAAAACCGGTCGGGAAAATTTGGAATACCTTCCTCGACGCGCCCCCGGGGTTAAAGAAGAGGACCTGAACCAATGGGCCGACTACCTCGGGATCGCCGCCATCCTTGACCGCCCTCCTTCCACTTGGTCTCAAGGCCAACAACAACGGTTCTGCATACTCCGGGCGCTTGCCTCGCCTTTCGAATTCATCCTCTTGGACGAACCCGTGAGCCATCTCGACCCGGACTCCGCGGAGAGGAGCCTCAAACTAATTCGCACGGTCTGCTCGGAGCGCAAGGCTGGCTGGATTATCTCCCAACAGACCGCCATTCCCCCTTTTCCGGCCCAACAAATTCTTCGCGTATGAGCTCTGATCTTCGAAATCGATCGAAGGGTCGAACGCGCAGACCTCCTCTTCTTCCCAGATCGGCCCAAGGAAGCGGTGGTCGACAGATCGGTCTCGCCCTCGCGGCCATCCTCGGCTGGTTTCTCGCTCTTGGGGCTTTGCAAGGGTGGATGGACTTCCGCAACCTTCTCCGAGGAGAGGAGCAATGGTTCCGCGGTGACATGGTTTTCGTCAATCGTCAGGTCAAACTGAGCGACAGCATGGGGTTTACCTCTTCCTCAATTACTCCTTCGCTGCTTCAACGCATTCGCGAAGTCGAAGGAGTCAGTATCGCAGAACCCGTTCTCCGCAACCACTTCCCCACCACCGTCGAGATTGGCGGCGGAGCAATCCCATCCATCGTCAGCGAAATCTTTCTCGAGGCCATTCCCACTGAACTCTTCGACCCCGAAACCCAAGGCTGGCAATGGAATCCGGGCGATCCGGTGATTCCCGTCCTCGTTCCCCGACAGTTTCTCAATCTCTACAATTTTGGATTTGCCCCGGGCAAGGGTCTCCCGCCGGTTTCCGAGGAGACCGCAAAACGTGTTCGCTTCTCCCTGATCGTCTACCCGGCGCAAGGAGGCAATCCGCTTCGATTCACCGCCTCCATTGCAGGCTTCAGCGACCAAATCGAGTCGATCCTCGTTCCCGTCTCTTTTCTTTCCTGGGCCAATCAGCGATACGGAAGCGCCGACTCCTCCGGCTACAACCGAGTCGCAGTCGCTCTCCAGAATCCTGATTCGTCCGCCTTCTACCGCCTTCTAGAGGACAACCGACTCCTCAGCAGCCGGGGAACCAAAGAGACCGCCCGCCTCCAAATCCTCCTCGACCTGAGCCTTGGAGTTCTCGGCTCGGCCGGTGCTCTCATCCTCGTCCTCATTCTTCTCCTCTTTCTCGCCGAAGCCGAATCTCTCATCTCCGACCATCGCGAGCGAATCCACAAGCTCTATTTCCTCGGCCATCAACCAGGCACGCTTCTCCGGCGCTTGGTCATCATGAGACTCGTCAGCGCAGTGGCTCCGGCTCTGATCGGGCTCGGACTCGTCTGGCTCAGTCGACGCCCTATCGCGAATTTCCTCGAGGAGGCGGGTCTCCACATCGAGAGTCATCCCGCAAACATCACTTTTCTGGCTTGGGCCTTGCTTCTACTCCTCGCAAACTTATGGCTCGTCTGGCGCATTCGCCGGCGGCTTCTCAAACTTTACCAATAAGCCAATAGAACATGACTGCTCACCTGATCGCCGTTTTCGTCGGAGGAGGACTCGGTGCCTCCAGCCGCTTTCTCATGAGCATCTGGATCACTGATTTATTCGCCGGAAGGCACGCCCTCCCAGTCGGCACCATGTTTTGTAACGTAACCGGTTCCTTCATCATCGGGGTCGGAGCGGCCTTCGCCGTAGGCAGTTCTTTTGAGCACCACCCTCTCTTCCGTCACCTCATTCTCATCGGATTCCTCGGAGGCTACACCACCTTCTCCTCGTTTAGCCTCGAGACCATCACTCTTCTGCAGAACGGCAAATCCATCGCCGCAGCCATTACCGCCATCGGTACGGTATCTTTATGCCTAATCGGAGTCACCCTCGGATCCGGCTTTGGGAGCTTCCTTCGCAACCAGATCGGTTGATCTCCGAGCGATCAAAAGGGTCCTCTAGAGACGAAAATCGCGCCGATATTCAGAGACCTTTTCAATCGGAACGGAACTACTACACCCTCGTATTCCCTATCAAAAATACGCCACCTAGGCTTTGTTAAGTATTTTTTAACCTGGTTTATTATAGAGGGTCCATTACCCCTCTACCAGAGGTTGAAGGGCATGATCGCCCGGGCTTTTGGATCCTTCGGGATTAGAGGCGCTCGGGCAGTGAGCCTTCTTTCCATTTCGCAGCCAGATCGAGAATTTGATCCAGAGAGGGAAACTCTCCTGTCCGCACGTAGTAGCCGCTAGCGCAGGCTCCGCACACGACCATAGCCTCGTCGCTCAATCCAAGGAGTCGGGCTGACATGACTCCGGCACCGAAAGTGTCTCCTGCGCCGGTGGAGATCAGAGGCTTCTGGCAGAAGGGGCCTGGGACGTACACCGAGCCATTGGCACTTGCACAGGCAGCTCCGTCGTTCGGGTGGATGACAATGCGATCGACATCCATCTGCTCGAAGAGGAATCCGGCCAACTCGGCAATTTTCTCAGGGGCTTTCTCGCCTTTGAAGTTACCGCCAAAGACTTCGGCCATCTGCCATGCTTCTTTCAAATTAAAGCTGAGGATGGTATCGCATTCCTTGGTGATCGCACTCACCAGCTTCACCAGTTCCTTTTGATCTTCCAACGGACGCTGCTCGAACTCGGCCAAGTCCATAAAGAACGGCACCTCTTTTGCCTCGCGCCCGAGTGAGGAAAGACCTTCGGAGATTCCCTGCCAAATGGTGCCAACGTTGACCAGCTTCCCCCAGTTCACTGCGCCAACAAAGTTGCATTTCTTGAGCTCTGCATCCAAGTCCTCACGACTCATACGCTCCAGCAAACGATCCCAGTGAATTTCCGAGCAGGTTCGCAAATCACTCAGCATCACTTTCCCATCGCGAAATTCCAAACAATCGCTGTGGGCGGGATCTGCGAGCGAAACCAGCCGCTTCATCTTGTCTTCCAAGGCTTCCCGAAAGACTGGGAGAATTTCTTGATCGCCCATGGCACCCATGTAGGTGATATCGACGTCTTCATGGAAAAAAGCGTGTAGTGCCGACGCAAAGAGCGGGCCGTTGCCACCGAAACGATCTCCCTGATGCCGAGCGGTAAAGGAGGTGGCGATGCCAGCGGCGTCGGCGACCTTAGGCCCAAAACTCTCCATGCTGTCCGGGTTCTCCAGCTCGATGAAAGTGTCGATAAATCCATCAAATCCGCAGATTCCTGAAAGTTTTTCCGGGATGCCATCTTTCCGAGCCGCTTTGATCTGCTCGATGACGTTATCCAATTCTTCAACCGATGTATAGACGCTGCTTTCCATTCCCATAAGCAAAGCAAAAGGTAAACTGGCATCGGTTCCAAGAGATTTTCCATCCGCTTCGCTTTTAGAGCGGCTCCAAGGGGCCTTCCGCTCTCATTTCTCCACTCTCTCGAAGTGAATTCAGGTTTTTCCGGACCGGGAAATCACTTTGCCTTTCCGGAAACGTTTCGCTTCGCGGAAGAGACGAATCGCTCTCTGGAACTCCGGCGAAGGTCCAAATCGCACGGCGAGGAGTTCAGATTTTAGCTGATCGCGTACTTCTTCCCGCTCGTGTCCTTCGACCACCAAATCGCTCAATCGCTGCAATTCACGACCCGCCTTCCTTCGCACCGGATCGGAAATCCCATCGCGACCCCAATCCATCCAGAGGAGACCGCTCCCCCGGCAGAGAATTGTAATCAGAATCACTAGGGCGATTGCGGCAAGGGCTGCCAGCAGAGATTCCCTGAGGGTTTGGAAAATCGCCTTTCCCCATTCGGCCAGAACCTCAAAAATTGCGACCACAAACCCTCGCACAAAGTTCCCCGCCTCACGGAATCCAACTGCAAGATCCTCGATCATGTTTTCCTGGGAGGAGTCATCAAAATTGATCACCCGGCGGAACCACATGACTCGCAGGCTATCAATCCATGCTTGAAAATCACTTTCATGGATAAAATCGCCGCGCCCCTGATTGGCCATGGCCGCCCCAAATCCACCAGCCCCACCCGGTGTTGGATCGTAACGCACCCAATCCTTCCCATCAAAAATCTCACACCACGCGTGGGCATTCCGGTTCCGCACAACGAAAAAGTCCTCATAGGAATTCCAAGTGCCTCCACTGAAGCCGACCACCATTCGCGTTGGAACCCCAGCCGTGCGAGCCAGGAGAGTGAAGGCTCCGGCAAAAAACTCGCAGTGCCCAGGACGTCCGTCTCTCAACCACTGCACAATTGGATCCCCCAGCCCATATCCTCCGGGAGAGAGGCTGTATTGGTGATTCGCTTGCAGATAATTCATGATCTCCCCGGCGATTTCGTTCGGAGACTCCCCGCCCTCTTTAAGAATGTCCTTCAACAAACTCCGGAGATAAACCTGCTCCTCCGATTCGATTGGCACCTCCAGCGTCGTGAAAGGATATTGCAGCATTCCTTCAAAGGACTCCGTCGGCTCCGTCGGCACAATCAAGGGAAGATCCAATGAGCTGGCAGGAATTGAGGGCCGAACAACAAAGTCTCTTACTTTATATGAGAAAACCGACGCAGAAGACTCCCTCATGCGAAACACCAAAACCTCCAGGTTCTGTTGCAGCGGTTGACGACCTTGAAACGTTAACTCCCGAAAAGGCCCCAGCATTGGCAAATATTGGCTGACCCCTTCTTCCATGTAGAAGGTCCATTCTCCGGCAGACGGATTCGGCCCCTCAAACCAGCTCTCCGGAAATGATGGCTTGATCGAATGAACATTGGGCAGGGAGCGACTCCCGTTCGGAGAATAAAAGAGGCTATTGATGAAGGCTCCTTGATCGTATCGGTCCAGAATCAACATCCGCCAATAGGGATTCGAAGGGACCGCATCGATGCTCGGAACGTCAATCCACAGCGCAACCGAATCGTCCTCTTGGATATTCGTGACATCGCCCAATCGAACCACATCGCTAAACCCACTCTTGCCCTGCTTTTGGAGTCTTAAAAATGGAATCGCTTGGTCCAGATGAACCCGGGGAATCGAAACGAATAGAATCGCGGTGGTCGCGAGTAAGAGAAGAAGCAGCACCACCAGTGAGCGAAACATCCGAAAGTTCGCCGAGGACCGCAAAAAGCGCCAAAATTCCGGCCAAGAGAACGCTTTCCAATCCGCATCCGTTTCTTCTGGCTCTCCGCTCGACTCCAGCAAATTGACAAGAAACAAGAGACCAATGGAGGTCATTGCGAAGAGGAATGCCTGCACCGCAAAAAGCATCGACAGCGTGAAAACCCCCGAGACCACCGAAAGAAACATGGTCAGCAATACCAGCTGCAAATCCTCCCGATTGCGACGCAGAGTCACGATTCGAATGGCGAGGAGGATCAGCAGCAGCCGAACCATCGGCGGAATGATCTCGCGACCATTCAGGAGCAGATCCCCAAGAAAAACCAAAATCAGTGCGGGAGCAACGAACTTGCGTGCGTGAGAGGGAATCTTCGCCGGCAGATATGGGTAAGCAGTCACCACCAGCGTCAGAATAAAAACACCCAGCCACACGGGTCCGCGCGCCATATCCAAGGCCGAGACCGTCCAGAGGGAAAGGATTGCGAGGATTTGGCCGAGGAACCATTTCAGCCGCAGCATCTCTGTCACGGACGGGTTCATCCGGCCAGCTCCAGTCCCACACCGCCAGTATCGGACGGAACGAATCGGATGAGATTCCCCGTCGGCGCGATCCTTCCCGATCTCCCCGGAAAAGGTTCCGCGACGGCCAACCGATCATTCAACTCGTTCAACTCCGAGAGGTGCCGGATCGAGCGAAATTCCTCCCGATTGAAAAAGTACCCATGCAGACGATTCTGGGTGAATAAATTCCCAGCCAACGTGGAGGCCCGACTCAACAGTAGCTCGAACGACTCAGCATCCGGCCAGAGGGTCTCACTGCAATCGATATGCAGAGTAAACATCCCATTGCCCTCGTCAGCGAGCTGTCGAACCATCAGCTGCCCAGTGCGGGCGGTCGCCTTCCAGTGAATACGACGCAGGGGATCCCCTTTCTGATAATCCCGCAATTGAAGCAGGTCCGTTCCCGCTCCGACCCGCCGATGAACGCCGCCCATTCGGGATGTGCGCCGCGGAGCCGGAATCTTCACCGGACGAGAATCGAGCGCCGGCCAGACTAAAAACTCCATCCCCACATAGGACCCAGTCTGCTTTCTGAGGAATCCGAAGGGATAGGTCGATTCCGGACCTTCGACCGTCATTCTCTCCTTTCCCCGATTCTCTACGGTGAAGGAAAACGGCAGCAGTTTCGAATCCCCAGGGGAGATCCGATCATGCAAAAAGACTCTCTGCGGTTTCTGATTCCCAACCCGAACAATAAACCAAACCGCCCTCGTCGAATAGAAACGCTTCCGGTTGCGGATGAATAAAGCCCCCTTCACCGTCTCCCCGACCCTGCATTCCGAGGGCAAACGAAGCTCCCAGTACAGTTTCTGAAAATTGATGACCGAGAGGATGCCATTTACAATCAACAGGGAGAAAACAAAGGAGAGAACCAGAAACAGAATATTGCTCGCGGTATTATAGGCGGCGCCCCCGATCCCCACCGCAATCAGAATGAGAAGCCACCCCGATATCGTTGGCCGGTTGCGCTGGCGACGCGGAGGAATGATGAGAGCAAGGATCCGTCTCCACCAAGCCCGGCTAATCCGTTCCGGAAGAGCCGTAGTTCCCTCTTCCGACACATTCCGATGATACCTACTTACGTCTGATTCGACATCCGAAGAGCGAGAGGTACCCATTTAACGTAAAACTCCTAAAGATCTCCGCACCCGCTAGGGCGCCGGAATCTCTTCAATGATGCTCTTCAAAATCTGCTGAACGATCTTGCGCTCCTCAATCGCATCCGCCGTCGCCTTCCGAGGAACCAGGCGGTGGACCAACACCGGAAGCGCCGTCGAGAAAACATCGTCCGGGATCACGAAATCCCGGCCCTCACAAATCGCCCGGGCCTGAACAGCCCGCTTCAGAGCGAGAAGTCCCCGCGTGCTGACCCCGGAACGAAACTCCGCCTCCGTTCGGGTCGATTGGACGATGCGCAACAGGTAGTGCTCAAGCGAATCCTCGAGAAAGACCTGAGTCGCCATTTTCTGAATCTCCAGAAGCTCCTCCGTCGTAATCACCGACTCGATTCGCAAATCATCGTAGGCCAGGTTCGGATCCCGTAAAATCTCCAACTCGGAATCGTAGTCCACATACCCCATCGAAATGCGCATGAGGAAACGGTCCATCTGACTCTCGGGCAGAGGAAAGGTCCCCTCAAAATCGACCGGATTCTGGGTTGCAAAGACCATAAAGGGCCTCCCCACCTCATAAGTCGCCCCATCAATCGAAACCTTCGAGCGATCCATGACTTCCAGCAAACTGGACTGCGTTTTGGGGGTCGTGCGGTTGATTTCATCCGCGAGGACAATGTTCGCAAAAATTGGCCCTTTCCGAAAAATAAATTCGCGCCCCCGCTCATCAAAGACCGAAACGCCAAGAACATCAGACGGCAAAAGATCACTGGTGAACTGGATTCGCGAAAAATCGCCGTCCAGCGACCGGGCAAGGCAATAGGCCAAAGTCGTTTTCCCGACACCGGGACGGTCTTCGACCAGAAGGTGTCCCCCTGCGACCACGCAGACCAGCACCTGTTCAATGACCTCCTCTTTCCCCCGGATTACGGATCCGATATTCTCCGAAAGGAGCGACAGGCGTTCTCGCGCCCAGCTGACCCGCGACTTGTCCAGGACCGATGATTCCATTCCCTAATACTAAGGGAAGAAATGCCGCCCATGCAACCTCGCGAAACGAAAAGCGAGCAATCCTTCCCATCCATTCCCGACCTCCCCTTTTCCACCCCATCCGATCCAGAGAACTTACATAATTTTTAGATCGCCAAAGATCGTTTCGGCTCTACATTTTAATTAGAATAATTCCAAACAATGAGCCAAACGCCTACTTCTCCAGGGACCCCCAGCAAGGAAAGCTGGCAGGATATTCTTGCCGATTTCCTTAGGAAGAAGGGCAACTTAGAAGCGATTCTCGTCAAACCGGAGGAACGACGAGTGGCTTTGGCTACGCTGGGCCCGTCGGACGAAGGCGAGCTGGAGGAAACGCTCCGGGACACACTTTCCCGGGTCATCGAAGAGCTCGAAAACGAACGCCGCGAGAAACACTGGAAAAGCGCGCCGATCATTCACAGCCGAGGCATTCTCGTCAAAAATATCGACGGCCAGCTGCTCTTTGAAAAAGCAAGCTGCCCGACCGCTCCCCATTTCTGGCGGTGGCGCGAATTCTCCTGGCCCGACGAGCAAGATTCCGAAGAAGAAGCCACCGGCGAGGAATGGCGTTTCCTCTCCGCACTCGCGGGGATTTGCGGGGTCTCACTCGCAGCCGGATTTCTTCTGGAAAAGACCGGAATGATTTCCTTCCCGGTCGCTATCTGCTTCTACGCAGTTTCGATGATCGCAGGCGGATGGGATGCCTCGATCGACGCATTCCACAAGGTTCGTCGCGGCGTTCTCGACATCCACTTCCTCATGCTCGCGGTGGCAGTCGGCGCCACCGCGATCGGTGCCTACATCGAGGGGGCTCTTCTCCTCTTCCTCTTCTCCCTCTCGGGTGCGTTGGAACACTTCGCGATGTATCGCACCCATCGCGAGATCGGGTCGCTCGTCGCCAATGCCCCGAAGAAGGCGCGCCTCAGCCTCCCAGATGGAACTTTTCGCGAAGTCCCCATCGGCGAGGTCGAAATTGGGCAGGTCGTCCAAGTGAAGCCCGACGAACTCTTTCCCATCGATGGAAATTTAATCAGCGGGAAAACGGCGGCCGACGAAGCCAACCTCACCGGAGAATCCGTTCCGGTGGAAAAAGAGAAAGGGGATAAAATTTTCGGCGGCACCCTCAACCTCTGGGGCTCCGTCCAGATGGAGGTCACCCGACGGGCCGAGGACAGCTCCCTTCAGAAAATCATCCGCCTCATCCACCAGGCCCAGAAGCAGAGGGCTCCGAGCCAACGATTCACCGACCGCTTTGGAACTCACTACACCTATCTGGTGCTCGCCGCCACCGCACTCGTGTTTTTCGGCTGGTGGCTCATCATGGGACTCACACCATTCCTGGGGACCGAAAGCGAGCCTTCTGCCTTCTACCGCGCCATGACTTTCCTCGTCGTCGCCAGCCCCTGTGCGCTCGTGCTCTCGATCCCCTCAGCTATTTTGGCCTGCATCGCTCGCGGAGCCCGCATGGGAGTGCTTTTTCGGGGAGGAGCGCCGATTGAAAAACTGGCCGAAATCGATTGTGTCGCTCTCGACAAGACTGGCACGCTGACCACGGGCGAGTTGGAAGTTACGGGAGCCGAGAGCTTTCCCCCAGGCTCCGAGCAGCTCATTCTCGAGACCGCCTACTCCCTCGAGCGCAACTCCAACCACCCGATCGCCCGTGCCATCACCCAATATGGGGAGAAAAACCACCTCAAAGCCGTGGAGGTCAGCGAGTTTCAATCGATCAGTGGCCAAGGGATTCGAGCCGTTTCGGATGAGGAAGTGTGCTTCCTCGGGCGCCGCGAACTTTTCTCCCGAGACGATCTCGGCGAGGTGTTGCGCAACGTCCCCGATCCCCCTCCGGCCATCACCGAGGTCTGGGTGGTTCACCGTGGCCTCATCGGACGCGTCCTCCTGCAGGACCGCATCCGCTCCCAGTCAGCCCAAGTGCTGCGACGTTTTCACGATCACGGCATCCGCACCGTCATGCTGACGGGTGACCGTCGATCGACCGCCGAAGAAGTTGGCAAAAAACTTGGCATTGAAGAGGTTCGAGCCGGTCTGTTTCCCGAGGACAAGGTGCAAGCCATCCTCGATCTGAAAGCGGAAGGCCGCAAGGTCGCGATGGTCGGGGACGGGGTCAATGACGCCCCTAGCCTCGCTGCCGCCTACGTCTCTGCGGGCATGGGCGCCCGCGGGAGTGACGCCGCTCTGGAGCAGTCCGAGATCGTCCTCATGAACGACCGAATCGAAAAGTTCCTCGACGCTTTTCTGCTCAGCGTCCGCGCCAAGAGGATCATCCGGTGGAACCTGACCATCGCCCTCGGCACCGTCGTTCTGATGATGGGAACCTCCATTCTCGGGCTCGTGCCCCTCACCGTGGGAGTTATCGCCCACGAGGGAAGCACCGTCCTCGTCTGCCTCAACAGCCTCCGGCTCCTGTTTCTGAGACTGGAATCAGACGAGAGCTAGGAAGTCTTCCCAAACCTCCCCCCACAAAAAAGGCCCTCCCGAAAATGGGGAGGGCCTGAAAATGTCGAGTCGATGAAACGACTCAAACTCTGCGACAATTATCGGCGGGGGAGCCAGGACTCAACGAGAGGGCTGTTATCACGAGCCCAGTCAGAAGCCACGTCCAAAGCGTCGTCGTCCGATTCATCGATGGCGAGCATCAGCGAGAGGAGCTGATCTTCGGTCAACGAAAAGTTCTTCAGGAAATCCGCCACATCCGGATAGTCTTCGCTGAAGCCGACGCGGGAGACTTTACGCAATCCATCGATCGGGAAGACGCCACGGGGATCGGTAAGGACCTTCAGATCAAAGCGACCGAACATCCAGTGAGGTTTCCAACCAGTCACCACAATTGGCGCTTCATTCTCAATCGCATTGGCGAGGGCGGCCGTCATTGCCGGTCCGCTCGAGTTCACTTGGGTGAAGTCCAAGTCATACTCATCAATCGCGATGTTGGTGTTCTTCGTGATTCCGGCACCCATTCCGATTCCGGTAATCTTGTTGTCCAGCTCGTCGGCGATGTCATTGAGATCTTCAATGCTCTCCACATCCATGTAGGCGGGAACGACCAAACCGGTTACCCCATACCCGAAGGTTGTGCCGAGGTTTTCAAGCTGATCGCCATACTGATCCCAGTAATCGGCGTGAGTGTTCGGCAGCCAAGCATCCAGGAGAAGATCTTGATCTCCGTCAGCCAGTGCAGCATAGATGACCCCAGGATCCGCTTGGGTGAGGTCCACATCGTAGCCCATCTCGTCTTCGAGAATCGCTGCAACCAGATTTGTCATAGCGATCCCTTCCGACCAATTCGGATAGGCAATCTTCACGGTATCGGCAGTCGCGGCAGCCGAAATCAATCCGGCGGCGAAAACCGAAGTTATGGTTTTTATCTTATTCATAGTGTTTTCTCTTGGTTTTAGGTTTTCGGGGTTCCCAGAGCCTGGGTAACCCGGTCGAGGTAAATGGCGAGAATGACAACGGCAAGGCCGCCTTCAAACCCGAGCCCCAGCTTCATCTGGGTGATGCCGCTCAAAACGACTTCACCCAATCCGCCGGCTCCAATCATCCCGGCGATGACGACCATCGACAGGGAAAGCATGATGGTCTGGTTCACACCGGCGAGAATCGTCGGCATAGCGATGGGCAGCTGGGCCTTAAAGAGAAGCTGTTTTCCAGTCGAGCCAAACGCTTGCGCAGCTTCGACGACTTCCTCCGGCACTTGGCGAATTCCCAAGCTGGTCAGGCGAACAGCCGGAGGCATTGCAAACACCAGCGTCGCAATCGAGCCCGGGACTTTTCCGAGACCGAAAAAGATGACCGCGGGGATCAAGTAGACGAAGGCTGGCATCGTCTGCATAAAGTCCAAAACCGGGCGAATAATCTTCGCCGCAATCTTCGAACGCGCGCCCATTATTCCAGCCGGAACTCCAATCAATAGTGCGAAGAAAGTCGCACAGAGGACAAGCGCGAGTGACTCGATCGTCGGAATCCAGAGGTTCATCGATATGATCAGGAAGCACCCGACAATCGTGAAGACCGTCATTCCTCCGCCAGCGATCAAGAAAGCAATCATCGCCATCAAGACGGTCGTCGCGACCGGGGCGAACCATTGGAGACGATCTGGATTCAAAAGAGCCATGGATTTGTCGACGGCCTTCGCCTCATCCGCAATCTGATCCTTACCCTGTTCGGCATAATAAGCCTGGGTCACGGTGAGCAATTCGCGAATCTCCGAATAGGAGCGATGGTTGATAAACCCATTGAGCAGACCGCCCTCTCCGTCTTCGACGACTTCTTGAAGATCATCGATCAGACGCTCTGACTCCTCAATCAGAGTCAAACTCTCGTAGCGTTCACGCTCATTTTCCAGAGCACTCAAATTGGATTCCGAAATCTCCACGAGGTGTTCCGCTAACGCTTCCGAAGTCTCATCCAAAGCATCGAACACCTCATCGTATTCCGCGGACCTCGCTCGGCGGATATCCCGGAGGCCATCACCTGCCGCATCCCGAACCTGATACTCGGCGGAATCACGATCGTCGTTCTCGGGCACCGCGTCCCGGATGTTTTCCAAAACGGTTTCCGCTCCGGAAAAGTCCTCGGGGGCAGACTCTTCGAGCGACCCTAGCATGGTATTAAATTCCTTTTCCATCGATGCCGCTAATTCGGGAGTTACCTCCGAAGAGAGTGTTCTCAAACGCCAGAATTCCGCGCCTCCGAAAACCAGAGCCAACGCCAGGAACATGGGGAGAAAAGCTTTCCCACCCCAGAGACGACGTCCCAGAAAACCAGCCACAATGGCCAGCAGGATCCCAAAAAGGATGGATGGATAGAGTCCCTCCGTTTCAAGAAGGAGTGTGCTTTCGACCACCTGAATCGGAAAGTCGAGGACGGTGCTGATTCCGTCGAAAAACGCCGAAAACGACGATTTCAGCCAACGGACCATCAGCTCAAAATATTCACCTATAGGTATGTTAATCATGACGATAAATTATCCGGCAATACCGGAGAGAATAGCTGGGCGGGTTACGATACCGCGGAAGGCACCTTTTTCATCAACGACGGCTAGTGGCACAATATTCTTGGCCGACTCCTCGAGAAGATCCGCAATGGGGACATCGGGAGACGTCGTATAGTATTCAGTATGAATGACCGACTCGATTGTGCGGCGTTCGTCTTCCTTCTCTGGCGTTTTCTTCGCCAGTTCCGCAACCTCTTCCAATCGAATTAGCCCACGAAACTTCCGGTCGGGATCCAGCACATACAACGTAGACGCGCCGAGCTTCCTCATTTGCCGCAACGCTTGGTGAGGTCCATTCGATACATAAGCAACGTCGGTCTTGCGCATGATCGAACCCGCGGTAATGACCTTACTACGGTCTACGTTCTCAACAAAATCGCGCACATAGTCATTTGCCGGTTTGCTGAGAATTTCTTCCGGGGTTCCGACTTGGACGACTTCCCCGTCCTTCATAATCGCAATCCGGTCACCCAACTTGAGAGCTTCGTCCAAATCGTGGGTGATGAATAAAATCGTTCGATGATCCTTTGCCTGCAACTCGAGCAACTCGTCTTGGAGTTGCACCCGAATCAACGGGTCGAGCGCCGAAAAGGCTTCATCCATAAGCAGGATCTCCGGGTCATTGGCGAGAGCCCGAGCCAAACCGACTCGCTGTTGCATGCCGCCGCTCAGTGCCTGCGTCATGCTTTCTTCGTAGCCAGCTAGACCGACTGTCTCGATCGCCTTTTGCGCTTTCTTGTAGCGCTCTTCTTTTCGGATTCCCTGAATCTCCAGGCCAAAAGCGACATTATCGATCACCGTTCGGTGTGGAAGCAGGCCAAAACGCTGGAAGACCATGCTCATCTTCTTCCGGCGGATCTCCCGCAATTCTTCCCGTGAGGCCGAAAGCACGTCGCGGCCATCGACGAGCACCTGCCCTGCGGTTGCACCGATAAGCCGATTCACGCAACGAATGACCGTCGACTTACCGCTTCCGGAAAGTCCCATAATCACAAAGATCTCACGCTTTCGCACCGAAAAGGATGCGTTGTTAATTCCAACGGTGCATCCGGTCTTCTCAAGAATCTCGGCCTTCGACAACCCTTTCTCAACGAGAGGCATGGCCCGCTCTTTCGGATTGTTACCGAAGATTTTGTAGAGGTTCTTTACCTCAACGATATTCGCTTCGCTCATAATAATTCAATGGGTGAAGAAACCGGCGGAGGATCGACTCCGCCGGTTTCCGTGTTAAAAATGCCGTCGAAACGACCGATCAGAAGTAATAACCGAAGTTAATGTTGAATCGGCCTTCCCAGGTCGCATCCAAATTCGCACCGAAGTTATTGTATGGATCGCCTCCGACAAAGGAGTTACCGTTCGAATACGCGTATTCAGTATAGATATACCAACCGTTGTGCGCCCATGCGGCTCCAATCGTGAACAAATCACTGTCCTTGAAGCTGGCGCCATCAGCGGTCTCACCGTTCTTCATAATCGAGCTGTACTCAATATAAGGAATCACATAGTCGAGCCAGAGGATATCCGGAGTCTCCTTGTAGTAACTCAAGGAAACGGCAGGAATCCAACCTTCGGTCGCGATATCCGCGTAGAAGTCATAAAAACCACGATTGATCAGATCAGAACCATCAATGTCGTAGTTGTAATAGGTGAGCTGCAGTGCGAGCTTCCAGTTATGGATTTGGTTCACCGCGTGGACCGCAGTTGCGTAAGCGGTGCCATCTTCGCCTTCGTCTGCATCCCCTTTATTGATCAGCTGACCGATCTGAAAAGAAGCCCCGAGGTCCGTTGTAATGCCTTCGTCCCATTCAATAGGCTGAATAATGCGGGCATTGACCTGATTGCGCTCTTCATATCCAACACCTTCGTCATTTCTGACCATGTCGGAGTCGTAGCGAGCAGCGTGATCGGTATAACCCAATCCATTCGGCTGAGCGGAATAGTAGTAAGCCAGAGCGAGTTCGGTGTCCCCTAGGTTGAACAGGTACTTGATCCCCAGGTCCATATCATCGGCAAGACCGACGTAGTAAGACTGGTCAAAGAACCAACTTTGGGAAACGCCATAGGGTCCGGCGCCGAAAGGAACCCGATTCAGACCCACCTGAACCTGACTATCATCCTCGAAATTGTATCCGAGCCATGCGGTATGGAAGAAATTATAACCGTTATACCAGCGATACTCTGCTTTACCGACGATGTTCCCGTAAAGGAGGTCTGCGTTAATGCGAAAAGTATCGAGCTCGAAGTTTCCTCCGTCACTTCCCCGTGAAGGTCCTCCGGTATCAACATAGTCACCATAGATATAGTTCGCACGGATCGCTCCGCCGAAAGTAATGGGTCCGATCTTCGGCGATGCCTCGATCCGATCAAGCTCCTGCTGCATCGTTTCCGCCTGGGAGGCTTCCTGTTCGGCCTGCTGATCCTCCTTCTGGCTCTCCGCCAAGGCTTTCTTGGCTTCTTCAAGCTGGCGATTGAGATCGCGAACCTTTTCTTGTAATTGTTCCACGGATTCCTCCGGCTCTGGCCTTGACTGTGCCTGTGAGCTGGAGACAAGGCCCGCGAGCAGGAGACCGGTTACAGCGGTCCTCCCCCAGTGATTCATCCTTATCAGTTTATTTCGTTTCATGTTTCGTTTTCGTGTTGAGGTTTGTACTCGAAAAAGTCTTTGCCATTCGGAGATGGTGCAGCTCCGCCGAAACGGAATTCATGGACAACACCTGCTAATAGGGGTAAAAACCAATCTCGCTCCGACGGATGAACAAGGCCCCAAAAGCGGAAAAGCCCCAGCGATTGCTGAGGCATTTTATAAGTGGTTCTACCAAACCTACTGCCGAACCCTTCAAATAGGACGTCGGCCGCTTTCTTCGCTCGGGAAGTGTCTCCGAGCCAGTCTTTTATAATAAATCCGATTTTTAATTAGAGTTTTGATACCGTCTACTCACCAGACGATCTTCGAACCCGAATTGCGCTGACTAAACCGCCATTCCACAAGCGATGCAAGGGAAACCCTCCCCTTTCTCCCTATTCGTTTCGACATTGAAAAATTTTGCTTTCGCCCTCAAAAGAAAATCAGAGCAACCGCTCTCCTCTCCCACTTTACATTCAACCGCTCACAGAACATCAGACTAGCCGGCTCCGTCCCGGACCGACCAACGACCGTTAATTGACATCTTCCATTCATGATGACCCACCTACTCAATGCTTCGGCGACTAAGGCAAATCTGGCTCTCCTCAATCAGGCGGTCGACTTTCTCAACGGCATGCCGGAAGAACTCTACGGAGCGACGGAGGCCCCAGTATTCCCGTCCTCAATCGGTGCCCATTTGCGACATATCCTCGACCACTATGATAGTCTCCTCGACGGCCTCGAGTCCGGGAAGGTCGATTACCACTCCCGCGACCGCGACGCAGAAACCGAGAAACGTCCAGACCGCGCCCTTCAACGAATCGAAACCATCCGCACTCGTCTTACCGGTGAGAATGATCGTCCAAATGACTTCAAATCTGACCTATCCCTTCGCATCTCCGCTGACGATCCGGAAGCCGAAATTCCTACAACGGCCGAGAGGGAACTCTTTTTCGGACTCAGCCATACGGTTCACCATTATGCTCTCATCGCGATGATCGCCCGCCACAACGGATACGGGGTCCCCGATGACTTTGGCGTCGCTCCTTCGACTTTGGCTCACCGCAAGAGCCTTTCTAGCCAACAGTCCCAGCAGAGCCAGGCCAGCCAGTAATGTGTACGGCAACTTGGATGGAGGGTGACCGTTTTCGGTGCTTCCTATTTAATCGGGATGAGCGCCGGACCCGCCCGGTCGAAGTGCCCCCGCGAATACACGAACCGATTCACCTCCCGCGATTCCTCGCTCCAACCGACCCACAAAGCCAAGGAAGCTGGATCGCCGTGAATGAGTACGGTTTGACCGCCGCGATTCTAAACCATTACGACGCCAGCACCCAAATGGGAAAGCCAAAGCATCCGGAAACCATTAGCCGCGGCACCCTTCCCATTACCGCGGTCGCCCACAAACGCGCGGAGCAATCGATCTCCGAAATCGCCGGGCGAGTGCAAGAATCCCATTTCGAGCCATTTCATCTCGTCCTCTACTCGGCCGACGGCGATGGTGAGCTCCTGACCTGGAACGGCTCAACCCTGACCAACTCCAACATCACCGAGGTAAAACTTCCCCTGACGACCTCCTCGTGGAAGAGCAATGAGGTCACAGAATTTCGACGAGACCTTTATCAGAAGCAGGTCGGGATCCGCCCCAAACTTCATGAGCTCCTGGAGTTCCACGGGACATCCACCCCCGATCAACCCGCCTATGGTCCGGCAATGGTCCGAGACGATGCCCATACCCGCTCTCTCACCATCGTTCGCCTCGGAGGCGGGGAGATTTCGATGCGGCACCAATTTTTTGATCCGGAGAACAGTACGTTTCTCAACCCCACGGAGGTCCGGACCCCGCGCAAACTCTTTTCATGAACGCACGGCGCAAGAAGTGGTTCCTCTGGATTCTGGCTCTCTATTTGGTCCTCTTGGGTGCATCCCATCTCAAGAGAGCGGTCTTCCCGACGAAACCGGTCCTGGATCGAGAGCAAAAAACCTTTGTCGCCCAGGGCTATGGCGAGGACGAGGGGAACTCGATCCGCATCGCCTATCTCGATGAAGGCCCCAAGGATGGGATCCCGGTCCTCCTCATTCACGGGAGCCCGGTCGCAACGGATGCTCTCCTGCCGCTTCTTGACGAGCTCCCCGAAGATCTCCGCCTCATCGCCCCGGACCTCCCTGGGCACGGCAACTCCACCTATGAGGTAGAGGATGGGTCCTTTCGCGCCGACGCGGACTACCTTCACCAGCTCATTGAATCCCTCGGCATTCCTTCGGTCCAGGTCGTTGCCTACAGCCGGGGCGGAGGTCCGGCCCTCCAGATGATCCAACAGCATCCCGATGAGGTGAGCAGTCTCATTCTCGTGTCGTCCATCGGAGTTCAAGAGCAAGAGCTCCTGGGAAACTATACCCTCAACCACGCTCTACACTCTCTGCAGCTCGGCTTCTTCGTCCTCGTCGAAGAGCTAGTTCCCCATTTCGGCTACCTCGACAACGCGATCCTCAACAGCGACTACGCCCGCAGTTTTTCGGATGCAGACCAGCGCCCACTCCGCAAAATCCTCTCCCAGGTCGAAGTTCCGACTCTGATCATTCATGGAAAGGAAGATGCTCTCGTCCCCGTCTCGGCAGCCCGGGAGCATCACCGCATCGTCCCCCAGAGCGAACTGGTGGAGATGAAGGGTGGTCACATACTGATCATGAGAAAAGCGGCCGACGTCGCTCGGCGGATCGACGGTTTCGTCCATGAATCGGCAGCAGGTGTCGCCCGGGCAAAGGCGGACGCCTCGCCAACCCGCCTGCTGCAAGCTGCCGAAAAGAAAGCTTCGAGTCCGGGCGCTCCCGCCTCCGGTCGAGGATTGATGTTTCTCGCCGTCATTCTCTTTTTTGCCACCTTCGCCAGCGAAGATCTTACCTGCGTGATCGCTGGAATCCTCGCAGCAGCCGGAACCTTGTCCTTTACGGTGGCCACGCTCGCTTGCTTCCTCGGCATCCTGGTCGGCGATCTCGCGATTTTCTTCGGCGGTCGATTCTTCGGGACACAAGCGGTCCGTTATCCGCCGTTCCGCTGGGTTCTCACCGAGGAGCGTCTCGACACCGCTCAAGAATGGTTTATCCGCCGCGGCGCAGTCGTAATCCTCTCCTCCCGCTTTATCCCCGGCAGCCGACTCGCGGTCTATTTTGCGGCAGGAATGGCCCGAACCCAGGTATCCAAATTCCTCCTCTACTTCCTGATCGCCGCGATTATCTGGACCCCCTTGCTCGTGGGACTCGCGATGCTCATCGGGAACCCCCTGCTTCAGATTTTCGCCAGATTCGAGCACTGGGCCCTCCCCGCCCTCATCGTGCTGATCGCCTTCATCCTCTTCGTGACCAAGGTAATCGTACCGCTCCTCACCGCCCGCGGACGTCGCATCTCCTACGGCTCCTGGAAACGAAAGGTCCGCTGGGAGTTTTGGCCTCGTTGGATTTTTTACCCTCCCGTGGTTCTTTGGGTTCTCTGGCTCGGGATCCGGCACCGCAAACCCTCCCTCTTTACCGGAGCCAATCCGGGAATCGCAGGAGGTGGGATCGCCTTCGAGTCCAAACGTGAGATCTACTCCCTCCTGGAATCGGGAAAGGGCCAGATCGCCCGGACTCTCTCTCTCCCCCCTCAAGGCTCCGTTCAAGAGTGGCTCCCACAGATCCGCAGTTTTCAGGATCAGCTACCGTCCCCGTTTCCCTTGGTCTGCAAACCGGATTTCGGCGAACGGGGCGATGGGGTCTCGATTGTTCACAACGAGTCTGATCTGATCCGCGCCCTTGAGGAGATTGACCGGGATCCGATCGTCCAAGAATTTATCCCCGGCCTGGAATACGGGATTTTCTTCGAAAAGAAGCCCAGCGAATCCAAGGGACGCGTCACATCAATCACCCGCAAGATTCATACAACCGTGACCGGAGATGGGATCAAAACGCTTGATGAACTGATTCTCGCAGACGATCGCGCCGTCTGCTGCTATTCTTACTTCCGCGACAAGCATCGTGCGCACCTGCTCTCGATTCCTCCCAAAGGAGAAGAATACGAACTGGCGACCCTCGGATCCCATTGCCGTGGCAGCCTCTTCCTCGACGGATCGTCACTACTCACTCCCGAGCTCACTGAGGCGGTTAACCAGATCTTCGACGGGGTGGAAGGCCTCTGCTTCGGTCGTCTGGACGTCAAGTGCCCATCCGATGAAGACCTTCAAAGAGGACAGCACCTGACCGTCCTCGAATTTAATGGGATCACCTCAGAACCCACCCACATCTACGACCCGAAGCACTCCCTCATGTACGCCTACAGCGTAGTCTTCGCCCAATGGGCTCGGGCCTTCGAGATCGCTGCAGAGAACCGAAAGGCGGGACACGAACCTTGGTCCGCCGGAAAAACTCTTCACCTCATGGTCAACGCGATGAGAGGTCGGCCAGTTAAAACCAAAGAGAAGACCCAAACCCCTGCCTCGTAAACGATTACAAAATCCGTAAAAAACCAAACTCTTACTGAAAAAGTTCGCCTTCCGAGCAACCCCGACCCAACATTTTTCACAGTGCAGGATTCAATAACCCCCGGTTTAGGAGAACGCTCCAAAATTCTCGTCGTCGACGATTCAGTGGAAACACTGGAGATGATTTGCAAGATTCTCGAAGAACAGGGACATAAGACATTCGGCTTCGAAAAAGCCACCGAAGCCCTCGAGTCGGCAGAGAGCATTCAACCCGATCTCATTCTCCTCGACGCGATCATGCCGGATCCCGATGGCTATCGCTCGTGTGAGCTGATTCGGGAAATCGACTCTCTGAGCCACGTCCCCATCATTTTTGTCAGCGGAGTTCAGGAACCCTTCGAAAAGGTTCGCGCCTTCCAAGTCGGAGCCGTCGATTATCTGACCAAGCCCTTCCACGCCAAAGAGATCGATGTTCGCATCACCACTCACCTGGAATTAAGCCGCAAGCAGGAAGAGGCCCGGGCCACCGCGAGAACGCTCAGCGATTTGGTCGAACAGCAGGTGCAAGAAATCTCCCAATCCCAGATGGCGCTGATTTTCGCGTTGGCCAAACTCTCCGAGTCCCGCGACTTCGAAACGGGAAAGCACATGGCGAGGATCCAGATTTTCTGCAGAATCCTCTCTCTGGAACTGCGCAAAGGTCCCTACTCCGAGCACATCGACGATAGGTTCCTCGAAGACATCGTCTGCACCAGCGCCCTCCATGACATCGGAAAAGTCGGCATTGAGGACAGCATCCTCCTTAAACCGGGAAAGCTCACACCCGACGAGTTCGACATCATGAAGCGCCACTCCGTCATCGGTGCCGACACCTTGCACGCGGTCTTTAAAAAGTTCCCCTCCAACCATTTTCTCTCCATGGCCATCAAGATCGCCCGCTCCCACCACGAAAGATGGGACGGCACCGGATATCCCGATGGCCTCGCCGGTGAAGACATCCCCCTCTGCGCCCGGATCATGGGCTTGGCGGACGTCTACGATGCCCTTCGCTCCCGCCGGCCCTACAAGGATCCATTCTCCCACGAGAAAGCTGTAGCAATCATTAAAGAAGAGAGCGGAACCCATTTCGACCCCCGTATCGTCGACGCATTCCTCGCCTGCGAACAGGAGTTTTCCGCGACGCGGGAAAAGATCTCCAATAGCGAGCCTCCCACAACCTAAAGCGTCTCCCCCCGGGGAGGAGAGACAAACCCGGATGCGCCGATAGGATGTTCTTTCCTTCGAAAACCAGGTGGGTGCTCTCCTCACGGGCTTTGTCTTCCGATGGGCGGCTTGACAGCACCCGCTCGGGATCGAGCTCCCTTATTGATAGAGTAAGGAAAGAAACGGTTGAAAGGCCGAACGCCCCAGGAATGTCTCAGCCCGGAAGAGACCACATTCCTCGCCGGAACGCAAGCGCCTCCATCCGATTTTAATTCGGAAAATGCTCCCCTCCGATTCTTCACCATTCAATCCGTCAACTTTTTGAAACCTGGTTTCTATAATCAAAAAAATCATCCAAGAAAGATTTTTTCGAAGCTTTGCTTGACCTCTCTCCCTTGCTTCGACATCCCTCATCTTTTCCCTCAAAGGAAACGGCCAGATAGCTCAGTCGGTAGAGCAGAGGACTGAAAATCCTTGTGTCGGCAGTTCGATTCTGCCTCTGGCCACCACTCACCGGAAAAAACCGGGCCCCACCGAAGCTCGTCGTTAAAATTCTCCTCGTCATTCTGAGACGCGCCGAATAGGAACAAAACCTCATGAATTCGGTCTTCACTCGCCTCTTCAGCCTCCTCTCTCTCGGCCTTGCCTTGGGCATGCCAGTCGCTGCCTCCGCCCAGAGTCAGAGCTCGGCCAAACCCCGCACCGTTCGCTCGATCTTTCTCGGAATCGACACTCTTAACCAGCGGGGGTTCGACCTCTTGGAGGGAAAGCGCATCGGGCTACTCACTCATCCCGCCGGAGTGAACCGCCAAGGGGAGTCGACGATTCAGGTCCTCAACCGCGCGTCGAATGTCGATCTGGTCGCCCTCTTCGGCCCCGAGCACGGCGTCTACGGCAACGAGAAAGCCAACGTTCCCGTCCTCGACCGGATTGACCCCAAAACTGGCCTCCCCGTTTTTTCGCTCTACGGCAAATACCGCAAGCCCACCCCGGAGATGCTCTCCAACATCGATGCCATGGTTGTCGATTTGCAGGATCTCGGCGTCCGCTCCTACACCTACATCAGCTGCATGAAGCTGGCGATGGAGGCCTGTTTTGAAAACGACGTGGAGTTCATCGTCCTCGATCGCCCCAATCCGCTCGGAGGCCTCAAGGTCGACGGTCCGATGATGGAAACCCGCTGGATGAGCTACGTCGGCGACTACCGGATGCCCTACGTCTATGGTCTCACCATCGGAGAGCTGGCCCGGATGCTGAAAGAAGTGCCCGGTTGGCTCGAAGTCCCCGCAAAGGTTCGCCTCGAGGGGGATCTCAAGATCGTGCCGATGAAGGGATGGAAGCGCTCCATGCTCTGGCCTCAAACCGGCTTGCGCTGGGTGCCAACCTCCCCAGCCATCCCCGACCTCTCCGCCGTTCTCGGCTATCCGATGACCGGGCTGGGCACGCAACTGGGCGGCTTCCGCCACGGTTATGGCACTCCGTTCCCCTTCCGCCTTCTCACCTATCCCGGCATGTCGCCCATCACCCTGAAGGCCAAGCTGGAACAATTGAAAATTCCCGGCCTCAGCTACCAGTTGAAGCGCTATCAACTCCCCAACCGCAGCATGGGCATGGGCGTGTACGTGATCGTCGACGATTACAATGTCCTCCGTCCGACCCAGCTGAGCTTTGAAATGATGAAGCTCGCCGCCCAATGGTCCGGAAAGAATCCTTTCGCCTCGGCCACCGAAGCGCAGATGACCCTCTACAACAAGCACGTCGGCTCGACCGAGTGGTGGAACGCCATCTCGACTCAAGGTGGCCGGGTTGACCTGAAATATTTCCTTCGCAAGTTCGAGCTCGAGGCGGACACTTTCCAAGAGTTCAGCCAGCGCTACTGGATCTATCAATAAACGGCAGTTCCGGCTTTGCGCATCGACCTCTACATCTTCCGCGAGTGGGTGAAAATCTTCACCCTCGCTGCGGGAGCCATCCTCGGGCTCCTCTTACTGAGTGAGATCTACAACGAGCTCCCCGGATTTCTCGACCGCAAGGCACCGTTGGATCAGGTCATCACCTTTTTTCTGCTTCTCATCCCGGGATATCTCCCCTCCCTGCTTCCGATCTGCTTTCTGCTCTCGCTCCTCTTCTCCCTGGCCTCTCTTCACCGCAACGGAGAGATCGTGGCAATCCGTTCGGCAGGCATCAGTCTCTTTCGCCTCAGCCGCGCTTACTGGATCGCCGCGGGACTTCTCGCCGCCGTCCTTCTCTGGCTAAACGGCTCCCTTGCCCCTTCATCCATCGAGAACTCGCGTCTGATCAAGGAGCAGGTCAAAGAAAAAGACCTGGCCAGCCGCAGCGACCATATCCGCGGAACCACCCAGGATCTCGCCGTCGCGATTCCCGGCAGCGATGAGATTTGGTTTGTGGAGGTCTATCGCCGCTCGAGCAACGAGGCTTTCGGCGTCTCCGTCTCTCTGCCCCAAGGGGACGGCAAGCGCATCCGCTATGAAGCCGCCCGAGCCGTCTACGATACCGAGAAGGAACACTGGATCCTCGAGGACGGGCTGATTATGAACTTGAGCGAAGATTCCGGAATCCCCGAGTCCCTCGTCCAGTTCGATCAAATGGAGCTCATAAATAGCGAAATGAGCCCGATCCTACTGGTTGGATTCAGCCAGCGGCCGAAAGATCTTTCCCTCAACCAACTCGCCGGCCTCCTGAGCGAAATGGGGAATGTGCCCAAGAGTAAACCCTACCGCGCTCGCTACTACTCGATTCTTTCCTCCCCTTTCCAGTTTTTCGTGGTCGTTCTGATCACGCTCCCCTGCGCCTTGGGCAGTGGCCGTTCCCGCGCTTCCGGAGGTTTTTTCCGCGCCGTCTGGATCTATCTGGGATTCTTTGCTGTCACCGCAGTCTTCTCGTTCGCCGGTCAGCGCGAAATCCTCCCCTCGCTCCTCGCGGCGTGGAGCCCTTTCGTCATCGCGACCGCGGCGGGTATTTGGATGTATCGCCAAAACGCTTGATCCAGCACCCGCGCATTCCGAGCTTTGGGCCTCCTCTAATTTGGAATTCCCACATCGGCTCCGCGATAAACAAACTTTTGCGGAAAATCCACTAATGAGAACCCGTATCAAGGCTACTTATTGCTTGATGCCCGGCTCATAGTTATGCTAATAGCTATTAGATGCTATTTTTATTGAGTCTCTCGGCATTAGCCGAGCTGAAACAATTCTCTTTCCGATGAACGTGATTGGCTTGACCATCCTCATCAGCCTACTTCTAGCCACTCTTTTCCTATGCCTATTCCTCTTCCTACACCAGCGCCACTCCGGTAGCCCCGAGCAGGACTCCCTGCAACCTTTGCGGGAAGAGGACCAGCGAACCTCACAGGAAAGCTCTCAATAATATTTCTCTCGATTGCCACGAATTAGAAAAATGGAAAACCATTCCCGCGTAACCATTGAATACGATGACCGGATTGTCCGGCAGTTCACGATTGCCTCGATCTTTTGGGGCGTCATCGGAATGTCGGCCGGAGCCCTCATCGCCTCACAGCTAAACTTTTGGCAGATGAACGGAAAGTTTCTGGAGTGGCTAACCTTTGGCCTCATCCAGAACGAAGGCCTCCAGCAAATCACTTTCGGACGCCTCCGCCCCCTCCACACAAACGCGGCCATCTTCGCATTTGTCGGGAACATGATGTTCGCCGGTGTCTACTACTCCACCCAACGACTCTGCCGCTGCCGGCTCGCCTCCGACCTACTCTCCAAAATTCACTTCTGGGGATGGCAACTGATCATCGTCGGAGCGGCAATCTCTCTCCCGATCGGTCTTACCCGCGGGAAGGAATACGCCGAGCTGATTTGGCCGATCAACATCTGCGTGGTGCTGATCTGGGTCGTCTTCGCCATCAATTTCTTCTGGACCTTGATCCGACGCAATGAGCGCAGCCTCTACGTTGCCCTCTGGTTCTACATCGCGACAATCGTAACCGTGGCGATGCTCTACATCGTTAACCACCTGTCCATCCCGACCAGCTTCACCCACAGCTACCCGATATTTGCCGGGGTTCAGGATGCTCTCGTCCAGTGGTGGTATGGACACAACGCCGTAGCCTTCTTCCTGACGACACCGATCCTCGGGATCATGTACTACTTCATCCCGAAAGCGGCTCAGCGCCCGGTCTACAGTTACCGCCTCTCGGTCATTCACTTCTGGTCGCTGGTCTTTATCTACATCTGGGCCGGCCCTCACCACCTCTTGAACACCGCCCTGCCAAGCTGGCTCCAAGCTCTCGGAATGATCTTCAGCCTCATGCTCTGGGCGCCCTCCTGGGGGGGAATGCTCAACGGCCTCCTCACCCTTCGCGGGGCTTGGCACCGTCTTCGCACGGACCCGGTTCTCAAGTTCCTCATTGCCGGAGTGACATTTTACGGGATGGCCACTTTCGAAGGCCCCCTCCTCGCTATCAAATCCCTAAACAGCCTCTCCCACTATTCAGACTGGACCATCGGTCACGTCCACTCGGGAACTCTTGGTTGGAACGGTTTCATGGCCGCCGGGATGTTCTACTGGCTCGCACCCCGCCTCTGGCGGCGGAAGAAGGACCCGGTCGAACCCCACGATGCCGAAGTCAGCTGCCGGGGTCTTCACTCGGTCGCCCTCGCCAATCTCCACTTCTGGCTGGGGATGATCGGCATCCTCCTCTACGTCGGAGCGATGTGGGTCTCCGGAATCACTCAGGGCATCATGCTCAACGCGGTCAACGGCACGACTCTCGCCTACCCCGAGTTTATCGAAACCCTGAATGCAATTCGGGCACCGATGCTGTTCCGCCTCATCGGCGGCGTTTTCTACCTCGCAGGCTATGTGTTGCTGGCCTACAATATTTTCCGCACCATTCGCGCCGGGGAACCGACCACAGGAACAATCGAAGTCGAGATCGATGAGTCGCGTGAACCCGGCTTCCTCAAAGCCTTCATCAATGCTCCAGTCGCCTACTCGACCGGAATCATTGTTTTCGGATCCTTCTGGCTCTTTGGGGGCGGCGGATGGCTCATCCTTGGGATGATCGGTTCCATTCTCACCGTTCTCGGGGCCGTAGCCCACTTTGAGATCAGTGGTGCCCGCTGGGTCGAATGGTACGACAAGCTCCTCAAGAACTGGGCGGGCTTTACCATCCTGACCTTCATCTCCGTCGCGATCGGCGGTGCGATCCAGATTATTCCGACAATTACAGTCGAGCGGGCCTCCAACATCGAAGGCCGAATCCAGATCCCCTACACGCCCCTCGAACTCGCCGGACGCGATATCTTCATCAGTGAGGGTTGCTACAATTGTCACAGCCAAATGATCCGGACCATGGTCCCGGACGTCCTCCGCTATGGCTCCCGCCAGGATCAGGGGTATTCCCGCCTCGGTGAGTCCATTTATGACTTCCCCTTCCAATGGGGCTCCAAGCGGACTGGTCCAGACCTCGCCCGCGAAGGCGGTGCGATCAAGGACGGATACACCTATATGCGGATCGGGAAACGGGATAACGTCTGGCAGTATGGTCACTTGATGAATCCACGAGATCTTTCTCCCGGATCGACGATGCCGAACTATCCGTTCCTCGCCGACCAGAAGATCGATATTCCCAGCCTCGCCGACCGTATTGCCGTTCAACGTGACTGGCTCGGAGTGCCCTACCCGGTCGAGATGGACGAAGAGATTGTCCGCAGTCTCGCCGAAAAGCAGGCGCTCGAGATCGCCAATGATTTGAAAGAACGGCAGTTCTATGTCGATCCCGACAGCAAGATGGTCGCTCTCATCTCCTACCTCCAAAAGCTCGGAGCCTACGAGGAGACCGCTCGAACCGCCAAAAACGATTAATCGAAACAACGATTTTAGAGGACAAGCTAAACTATGTTTCACCGAATCCAATACGCAGAATGGCAGCAAATCCTGCCCATTCTTGCTTTTTGCATCAGCTTTCTTCTCTTTCTCCTGATCGTCGTCCGCGCGATTCGTATGAGAAAGGACAAGGCTTCCGAGATGGCCAATCTTCCCCTCTCTGCGGAAAAAGAAAAATCCGATTCATCAGACAATGAGCGCAAACCCGAATAAGGATGACCAGCAGTCCGGAGTCCGTCTCCTCGAGCACAAGTATGACGGGATTCAGGAATACGACCAGAGACTCCCCAATTGGTGGCTCGTAACCCTTTACGGGGCGATCGCATTCGCCATCGTTTACTGGTTCTTCTACTTCCAGTCCAATGTCGGAAAATCCGACGTCGCCGAGCTAGAGGCCCGACTCCAAGTGATCGAAGCCGCCAATCTCGAAGCGACCTTGGCCATGCTCGACAACGACAACCTTTGGAAGATGAGTCGCAACGACCAGTTCGTCGCCGCGGGTCGAGAAACTTTCCAATCCATCTGCTACACCTGTCACGGCACCGACCTCAAGGGAGGCATCGGCTTCAACCTCGTCGACGCCGAGTGGGTCCACGGCGGACAGCCTGTCGAGGTCTATAACACGGTCAATAACGGTGTCGCAGGAACCGGGATGCAGGCTTGGGGCCCCACTCTCGGGCCTAAGAAGGTCGCCGAAGTAGTTGCCTACGTATTGTCGCACCACTCCTCCGGAGAAGGCGACGGAGGTGGCAATGAACCGCAATAAACAGACCCCCTCTCGCGAATCGGTTACGACCATCGCCCAAGACGGTTCGCGGAATTTCCTTCGTCCCGCCGATGTGCGGGGAAAATACACTCTACTACGGCGGATCAGCGCCATTTTGCTGATCCTGATCTACGTCTCCCTCCCTTGGATTCCGATCAACGGCTATCCAGCCGTTTTTCTCGATATCGCAGATCGCCGCTTCCACCTCTTCGGCCTCACTCTGGCGGCCGAGGATCTCTGGATTCTCTTCTTTTTTATTACCGGGCTCGGCTTTCTGCTCTTTCTCGTCACCTCGCTCTTCGGGCGCATCTGGTGCGGTTGGGCCTGCCCCCAAACCGTCTTCCTTGAGCACGTCTTCCGCCGCGTGGAGCGATGGATCGAGGGTCCTGCCAAGAAGCAGAAGGAACTCGACGCCATGGAATGGTGCCCCGAGAAGGTCACGAAGAGACTCCTGAAACACGGCATCTACATCATCCTCGCCGGGATGATTGCCCACCTCTTCCTCTCGTATTTCATCACGGTGGATATCCTTTTCTCCTGGCTGTCCGAAGGACCAGCCTCCCATCCCCGGGCTTTCGTATTCATGCTCTTCATGACCGGGGTGCTCTATTTCAATTTCTCGTGGTTCCGCGAACAGCTGTGCCTCATCATCTGCCCCTACGGCCGACTCCAATCCGCTCTGATCGACGATGATTCCGTCGTCATCGGCTACGATGAAATCCGCGGCGAACCGCGCGGACGAAAAAAGAGAGCCCGTAAAGCTCCAGAGAGTTCGGAAGCCGATCAGATTTTTCAGGAAGGAGACTGCATCGACTGTCACCGGTGCGTCTCCGTATGCCCCACGGGTATCGATATCCGCCAAGGCCTCCAGATGGAATGCATCGGCTGCTCGAACTGTGTAGACGCCTGTAACGAGGTGATGGATAAGATCGGTCGCCCGCGCGGTCTCGTCCGTTACGATTCCTTGAATGGTCTCTCCGGCAAGAAGCACAAGATCATCCGACCCCGCCTGTTCCTGTACTTTGCTCTCATGAGCTTCGGGATTGCCGCGTTCGCAATCTCAGTGACACACGTCAAACCCGGCAATCTCGGTGTCTCACGGATGACCGGAACGCCTTTCTTCGTATCGGACGGCAGCATCCGCAACCAGTTCAACCTTCGTCTGATCAACAAGCGTAACCAACCGGCTACGTTCTCGGTTGAGGCGGTCTCCGAACAAGAAGGCCTCTCTACGGCCGGTTTCGAGGGCTCGATCACCGTCGCCCCGATGCAGGAAATTGTCCGCCCATACGTCATCCTTCTCCCGAAAGAAAAATACGACGGGCCCTTTCCTTTGACGATTCAGGTAAACGGACAACCGGGAGATTTCACCGTCTCCCGCGAAGTGGAATTTCTCGGACCCGACCCCCGCCTACTCCGTGAAGATATGGAACTCCAGTTCGGAGGCGATTCATGAGAGGAATCCTGAAAAGATATCCATGGATCTTTCTGGTCATCCTCTTCCTCCTTTCTGTCGGAGCATGGGTCTTTTTTATCTACCTCGCCGTGAACAATGCGCCGGAACAGATTGAACCAAGCCAATTCTAATCTACAGTTAGGCCTTTCCACGATCCATGATTGACCCGCAAACTATTACCGGCCCCACCGCAGCATTTCTCGCGGGAGTCGTCACATCGGTCCACTGCGTGGGGATGTGCGGACCGCTGGCTTGCGCCTTTCTTCCTCAAGGCGAAGACAAAGCCAATCCGATCGTGGTCACCTCGGTCTACCACGGAGCCCGCGTCTTTGCCTACACGCTCTTGGGAGCCATCGCCGGAGCAGTCGGGGCGGCCCCGTTTACCTGGTTCGACACCAGCTCCCTGCACTTTTTCCCATGGGCCTTGGTCATCTTCTTTGTCGCCGTCGCCTTCGGCCTCGAAAAACGAATTCCGAAACCCAAGTTCGTCAGCAAGTGGTTTTTTAAGCTCAACTTGAAGTTCCGGAAGCTCCCTCGCACCTTCGCCGGAGGCCTCCTCGGTCTGGTCACACCATTCCTCCCCTGCGGCCCCCTCTATCTGGTCTTGGGCGTTGCCCTCATGACCGGATCGATGACCAACGGCGCTCAGTTTCTTTTCGCTTTCGCACTGGGGACTCTGCCCCTCATTTGGCTGACTCATACTCAATACGCCCGGATCCAGACGCGTATTTCTCCGATCTGGATGAAACGGATTCAACGCGGCATGGCCCTCATCCTCGCGGCCATGATTGCCTGGCGGCTCTATGCCGGCCCCGACTTGGTCCAGATGCCAGACGGAAGTATGGAAAACTGCCCTTTCTGCTTCTAGGTCGGGAGTCAGATTCACCAGCGGAGTATCCGCTCAAAAAACCGCTGAGCCTCCTCCGTACGAGGCTGGTCGATCACCTGCTGAGGCGGTCCCGTCTCGAGAATTTTTCCATCGTGGAGAAACCACAACTCATCCGCAACTTCTCGGGCGAATCCGATTTCGTGGGTCACCAAGACCAAATCACGGTCCTCCTCCCGAACCTCCCGGATCGCTTCGAGGACTTCGTAGGTCATTTCCGGATCCAAGGCTGACGTTGGCTCGTCGAAAAAGAGCAACTCGGGCTGAATCGCCATCGCCCGCGCAATCGCTACCCTCTGCCTCTGCCCTCCGGAAAGGGCTCCCGGCTTCTTCCCAGCGTGAGCGAGCAGCTGGAAGCGATTGAGATGGGTCTCCGCCCGCTGTCGTGCTTCCTCGGGCGAGCAACCATGCACCTTCACCAGCGGAAGAGTGATATTCGCCAAGGCTGAAAGATGCGGGAAGAGATTGAAGGCCTGAAAAACGGTGCCGACCCGGCGGCGATACGCGAGAAGATCCTTCTCCCGGAAAGACATCGGCCCCCCCGACCAGAGAACCTGTCCTTCATCGGGACGCAAGAGCCCCGACAAGACTCGCAGGAGCGTCGATTTTCCCCCACCTGAAGGACCCACGACTGCCAGAACGCGGGTCTCCGAAATTTCTGCCGACATTCTGCGGAGCACCTCGCTCTCTCCGAATCGCAAAGACAACTGGTCGACCTTCAGCTTCATGACGGATGCTTCAGACGCTCCTCCATACGTCGGGAAAACAGGGAAATCGGGAGAGTTAAAATCAAATAGCCGCAGGCCAGCGGTAGAAAACTCTCGAAGGCACTGAAGGTGAAAGAATTCACCTCCTGAGCGTTCAACGTCAGCTCATTCACCGCAATGATCGAAAGGAGCGAACTATCTTTGATCAAAGACGCAAACTGCCCGCTCAACGGAGGCAACGTCTGCCGGATCGCCTGAGGTAGAATAACAAATCGGAGGGTTTGCCACCGCGTGAATCCCACGGCCCGGGCACTTTCCCGTTGTGATGCTGAAACATTCTCAATGCCCGCACGAAAAATCTCCGCGATGTAGGCTCCGGAGAAAAGCGACAGCGCCAAAACCCCGACCATATACCGATTGGAAATCCCATATCCGTCGGCAACGATGTAAAAAAAGATGAGAATCTGGACCAGAAACGGCGTCCCCCGAATCAATTCCACATACACGGTCGAAAGGCTCCGCAAGATATAGACCGGCGACGACCGCGCGAGTGCCACCCCAAAGCCGAGAACCGCGCTCAGGAACAACGCCGCTGCTGAAATCCAGACCGTGGTAATCCATCCGTTGAGGAACTTCTGCCGATATTCCCAGACGCCCTCCCAATTCCAGGCATAATCCAGTTGCAAGAAAGCAAAGCTGAAAAACGCGGCCAATCCGAGAAAGGCGACCGCCCATCCGAGACATTGCCCGGTGAGAGACGGTTTCACGCCCGGAATCTCGGATTTTTTCCAGATGGAGAGAAAAGCCATTCAGCGAAACAAACTAAAAGACAAAGGGATAGCCCAACTCCGCAAAGGCCTCCTTCTGCTCTGACAAATAGCGATCACCCAAGTCGTCAAACCCACCGGAAGCCCGAAACTCCGCAAGAAAAGTATTCACCGAATCTAGGAGAGACTGATTCCCCTTTTTTACCCCGATCGCCCAATACTCTTTGCGAAAGGGGTCGAGGAGAGCACGGGTGGAGTCCGGATTGCGCTGCCAATGCTTGAAAGTCGACATCTGGTCGTAGATGAACGCATCGGCCTTGCCTTGGACCACCTCAAGCACCGCCGCCGACTCCTTATCAAGAACCAGAACCCTCGATCTCGGCAGATTTCTCATCGCGTAGAGATGCCCAGTCGTCCCCTGCTTCACCGCCACCACCGAGCCATCGCCAACATCATCGATCGATTCGATCCCGGAGTCCTTTCCCACCAGAAGAGTCAGACCCGTGGTCAAATAGGGGTCCGAAAAATCAATCGCCCGCGCCCGCTCCTCCGTTTGGGTCATTGAGGAGAGAATGAGGTCAATCTTTCCGGTTCTCAGTGCTGGAATGAGCCCCTGGAAAGGAATATTCCGAATCTCGACCGGACGATCCAAAAACTCTCCCAACGCCTCGGCGATCGCCACGCTCACCCCATCCGGAGCTCCCGCGGCATCAGTCATCTCAAACGGAGGATAGGCCAGCTCCATTCCGACCCGCAAAGGGTCTTGGGCTTTCTCCGCAAAAAGACAGAAAGGAAAAAGGAGAAGGAGAAAAGTACGGCGCAAAATCCCAGCGGACATGCTCATAGAGTTGCCCATCCTCGCGAAGAAATCCAATCGAATCCAAAGTTTCCCGCCCCACCCTCAGGAAAAGGCCGACCCCAAAGGCTAACTCAAATCCAGATCGGGCTGTCCTTTCACCAAGCGATCCACCTCGATCACCTGTTGCAGGAACGGCTCGAAAGCCGATAGAGGCAACGCACTCGGACCATCGCACAAAGCCTTATCCGGATTCGGATGAGTTTCGAGAAAGAGCCCCGCGATCTTCTGGGAAACCCCGGCCTTCGCCAATTGCAAGGCAGCCTCCCGACGCCCTCCCGAAGAACTCTCCCGCCCCCCAGGCACCTGCAAAGAATGCGTAACATCAAAAACCACCGGAGCTCCAAGATTCTTCATCACCCCAAATCCCAGCATGTCCACCACCAGATTGTGATAACCAAACGAAACCCCACGCTCACAGAGAAGAATCCGCTCATTCCCACACTCCGCAAATTTCGTCAAAATATGACGCATATCATCCGGCGCCAAAAACTGCCCCTTCTTCACCTGAATAACCGTCCCAGCCCGAGCCAAAGACTTCACCAAGTCGGTTTGGCGACAGAGAAAAGCCGGCAATTGCAAAATATCACAAACCTCAGCCGCCGGCTTCGCCTGAAAAGGCTCATGAACATCCGAAATCACCGGAACCCCAAACTTCGCCTTCACCGCCGCCAAGATCTCCAATCCCTTCTCCAAACCGGGCCCGCGAAACGAATGAATAGAAGACCGATTCGCCTTATCAAAAGAAGCCTTAAAAACATAAGGAACCCCCAAACGCCCCGTAACCTCGACCATCGTCTCAGCCACCTCAAAAGCCAGATCCTCCGACTCCAAAACATTAATCCCCGCCATCAAGACCAGGGGGCCATCATTGGAAAATGAAATCGAATCCGAAAGAGAAACAGTCTCAGCCATCCCCTCAGGCTGCGATCCCCCGCTCTAGAAGCAAGCCGGGAAGATAATTCTTTTATTTTTTAAACCTGGTTAAAAAAGTATCGCCATAGGTATGGCTCACTGTTTCTATTAGTGCATGAGAAGAAAACGGATTCAGCTCGAAGGACAAACAGCCTACTACCATGTGATGAGTCGAACGGTGAACGGAGAGGCTCTCTTTGGCGACCGGGAGAGGGAGGTTTTGCGGAAGATGATCTGGCAGGTGGCTGATTTCTCGGGGATCCGGGTGGTTACTTATGCGGTGATGAAGAACCACTTCCATGTATTGGTAGAGGTGCCGGCGGAGGTTGACATTTCGGATGCGGAGTTGGTGCGCCGGTATCGTCGGCTTTATCCGAAGCCTACGCCCTGGAATCCGATGCGGGCTGAGGTTTTGGAGGGGCATCTCCGGGATGATTCTTCCGAAGGGAGGGATTTGCGGAAGAGTCTTTTGCGACGGATGGGGGATGTTTCCTGGATGATGAAGACTCTGAAGCAGCGGTTTACGCTTTGGTTTAACCGGTCGCGGGATCGTTTTGGACCGCTTTGGTGTGAGCGGTTTAAGAGTGTTCTGGTGGAAGGGGATCGTTGGGCGCTGCGGACGGTGGCTGCCTATATCGACTTAAATGCGGTTCGGGCGGGGTTGGTGTCAGATCCTAAGGATTACCGGTTTTGTGGGTATGCCGAGGCATTGGGCGGGGGCCGGATGGCTCGGGCTGGGCTTTCGGTTGTGGATAAGGATCTGGCTGGGTATCGGCAGACTTTGTATGGAGTCGGGGCCGGGGAGAAGGCTGAGAAGAAGTCGATTTCTCGGGAAGAAGCGGTGCGGGTTCTGGAAGAGGAGAAGGGGAAACTGCCCTTGTCTGTGGTTTTGCGGTGCCGGGTGCGGTACTTTACGGACGGGATGGTACTGGGTTCGCCCTCGTTTGTGGAGGAGCAGGTTCAGGGAGATCCTGGGAAGCGTCCCAAGCGGGCGCATGCAATGTCTGGTGCAGACTGGGGTGGTCTGGCTGTGGGAACTGGGTTGCGGGCTAAGCTGTTTGGTTAAAAACGGCGTTGTTTCCTCGATCAGCTTAGTCGGCTATCCCCGTTCATACGGGTCTCGTGGGAGGCCTTCTTAAAAGAGAGCCCCGGTCACCACACCCACTGCTGAGATCGGGCCGGAATCGTTCACACTATCCAGAGTTCGACTTGCCTTCCGCACAACCGATTGAACCTCAAAGTAAATGGTGTCATCACTCAAGAGTCGGCCGATGGTGGAGTTGGGATCGTTCAACCGAGCTGAGAATTCTTGGACGTTCGCGATCGTGCTCTTCAATTCGTTGGCAATCTGATCGCCGTAGAGAAGCTCTCCGAGCGAACCCTCGCCACTCTTCACGTGGTCGACGATGCCCTGCACTCCGGCAAGCATTTCATCGGCTTGACCGGCGGCGGATTTGATCTCGGCCACGGTCGCCATGAGCTCGTTGTAGCCTTCATCCTCGAAAAGAAGCTTACCCACGGTCCCCTTCCCTTCACTCAGCTGGGTTGTGATTATTTCGATGTTCTCAAGTGAGCTTCCAATGCGTCCCCGATTTTCCTTAATCATGCCTCCCAGTTCGGCAAATAATCCGTCTCCTTGGCCGCTAAACATTCCGCCAATGTCTGATAGCGCACCATCGATGCGGTCGGCCACGGCACCTACTTCCTCGAAGATTTGGTTAATGTCGACAGAAGGTTTGGTTTTGATCTCCTCACCGGGCTTCAGAGGATCGCTAAAACTCTTACCCATTTCGATCGAAACGAAGTTTGTTCCCAAAAGACCCGCCATGGAAACGGAGGCCACTGAATCGGTAGGGATTTCGTATTGTTTCTGAATAGACAATTTGGCCACGGCCTGGCCCTCCTTCAATGAGGTGCCGATTACGGTTCCGACCTTCACACCGGACATCCGGACGTCGTCACCCACCCGCAACTGCAAGATGTTATTGAAAGGGGCGTCAATGGGATAACCTTCTGCGCTGGCTGAGCCGGCTTTGTTCAAAGAGGTGTAAACGAAATAGGTGATCACCAAACCGATGATAAAAAACAGCCCTACTCCACTGTATTGTGCTTTGTCGCTCATTTGACTTTTCCTTAATTTTGTCGGCGGAACCGGGGATTCTCAATATCGATCTCCGGTCTAAAAAATTCCTCAATTTCTTCTGATTTGGTTCCCATCACTTCTTCAGCGGTTCCTGTCGCGCGGATGGTTCCGTTTTTCAGAAGGATCATGCGATCCGAAATGTTTGCGGCCAGATCGCGGTCGTGGGAGACGACAATGCTGGTAACGTTCAGCTCTTCCCGAAGAGTGGCAATGACTTCGCTGATGGTCGCCGCCATGGTGGGATCGAGCTCGGAGGTCGGCTCATCGTAGAGCAAGAGCTGTGGCTCCATCACTAATGATCGAGCAATCGCGACCCGTTTGCGCATGCCTCCGCTCAGTTCGGCCGGAATCTTATCCGCGGCCTCCTTCAGTGAAAGCATCTCCAAGGCCTCCTCCACCTTTTCCCGAATTTCCGGCTCTTTGGCCAAACGATGTTCCCGCGGATAAAAAGCGAGGTTATCGAAAACCGACATACTGTTGAAAAGTGCGCCTGCCTGAAAAACCAATGCGGTTTTCACTTTGTGATGGGTGAGAGGATCACTCGCGTCCATGTCCCCGATCAAGACCCGCCCATCCGTGGGTTTCAGGAGGCCGATCAACGTCCGCAGGAGGACGGATTTCCCGGAACCACTGGGGCCCATGATGACAAAAATCTCCCCTTCCTTGACCGAGAAGCTCACATCGGAAATGACCTGGGCCTCTCCGAAGCGCACCCCCACTCCCTCTGCGGTAACGGATATGGATTTCTTTTCTGAACGCACTGAAGACATGATTACTAAAGAAGAGCCTGGGTGATGAAGTAATCGGTAAAGAGGATAAAGATCATGGAGATCACGACCGAACGCGTAACTGAGAAACCAATTTCACGCGGCCCACCACTTGTATTGAGGCCCTGCGCACAAGCGATCAGAATGACAAAGAAACCAAAAATCTGCCCTTTGATGAGCCCGTCAGTGACGTCCTCCCGGGTAAGAAAATCCAACATCCCCCGCCAATAGATGGTTGGGGAAAGAGAGATAAAGTTCACATACTTCGCTACGACCATGCCGCCAAACCATCCAATGAAAATGGAAAACATGGTCAGCGGCGGGGTGATTAGAAATGCGGCGACCAAACGGGGCATGACGAGAATTTTCTCGGGAGAAATATTCATCGTCTGAAGGGCATCAATCTCCTGATACACTTTCATCGAGGCCAACTCGGCCGTGGTCGCAGATCCGACCCGGCCCGATAGGAGGAAGGCGGTCATCACTGGCGCCAATTCCCGGCAAAGCGAAAGCCCCACAATCGAACCGATAAACGACTGGGCTCCGACTTGCTGCAACGCAAAGCCGGTTTGCAGAGCCAGAACTGCCCCGATGAAGAAACTCAGAATCGCCACGATCGGGAAGGTCTTGTACCCCATCTCGAAGCAATACAACAAGACTCGGTTCAACTGCCGTGGCAGTGCAGGAAGATACCGCAACGCCGTCCCCAAGAGAACGACATGGTATCCCACATCATCTAAATAGCCTTTCGCTCGCTTAATCATCCTGCCCAAAAATTAGATTGCCGGAAATTCCCGCTGCGTCGAATCCAGAAAGCAATTCATTCGATTCTTACTCATAGGGTAAACCAGAAAAGTTTCCAATCGGTCTCGTCACCGACTCGTTTCCTTCCAAACAATCCGTGAAGGATTGAAAATCCCCCCTCTTCTTCTCCCGTTCTCACATCGAGAATCGGACCGAGGGTAAATCGGTGACCCACCTCCTTCTTCTCCACAGTCACGAGATTGAAAACAAAACTGTGCCGCCAGGTATCGAGTTCGCTGTTCCCGTCGTAGCGGTAAATGGCAAACAAGGGCGAATAGACGTCCCGAATGACCTCGTTGTGCTTGAACCACGGCTGGAAGGGCGTGAAGAGCTGAAACTGCTTCCGCCCCTGCCCATTATTCCCCATCGAAAACCAGGGCCAAGCGTAGGTTTTGGAGGCGCTGAAATCCACATTCGGATCGCGCGCAGTCTGAAATTCCGCCCAATACAGGAAATAGAGAAAGCTCCAATTGGAAACATTGAGTTGCTCGGTCTGCCATGTCCGGCGCTTGAGCAAGGGCCACATCCACCATTGCTTGTCCACGCCATTGCGAATGGAACGGGTGTAAAACGGACCCCAGCGATTGACGTAAGGGGTTCCTCGGCCCTGCACCAGAAACGGCCAGAAATACCGGGTTTCATGATAATCCGGCTCCTGCTGATCCGTATACCCAAAGAATGGCCAGAAGAAATTCTCCTGCACCATATTGGGACGTTTCTCATAGGTGTAGAACGGCAGAAACCCGTAATTCACGGTAGGCTCCTCAGCGCCGAGGTTCTTCACCTGATGATAAATCAGCGGCCAGAGGAGATACTTGTAGCTATAGTGCCCGGGGCGTTTGTAGGTCCCGAAAAAAGGCCAGAAGGCAAAACCGCTACTGCCCGCACCTCTCCGGTGAAAGATGAAAGGCCAAGGCGTCCCGTAACTGGTTTCTCCATTATTTTCCCATTCCGTATAAAACGGGAAGAGGACCCACTTTACCCGATCAAAAAAGAATCGGTCTTTGATCTCTCCGTAAAACGGGAGAATTCCCCAGTAGCTGAAGGCCGGGGTGTGCGGATAGTCGTAATCAAAATAGAAGGGAAAGATCTCGAACGTGCTGCTATCCATTTCTCCGTTCGTCTGATAGCGGGAGCCCCGAATCAGGTAGAAAAGATTCCAGTAATATCCTGGGTCTGTCGCCCGGTAACTGTAGAACGGATAGAAGATGTAAAGGCTCCGAGGATTCAACGGCGCATTTTCCGTATACCGGATTCCAAAAGGCCTCACCGCCGTCCAATCTTGCTCGGGAGAAGTGTATTCTTCCACGAACGGTCCGAGAAATTGATCACGCCGCTGCGGCCCCGAAGGCCCCTCTTCCTCAAGATTCACCCAGAAAGGCCAATAATTCTCTCCAACTTGCCAAACCGCCTTCGCAGACAGACAAGAGAAAAGAAATACGGAGGCCCCAAACGCCCACAGGCGCCAAGCTCGAACTGTGAAAAGGAATATCATCTAACTCAAACCAGAGCGATCGACCCCACCGAGGGCATCGCCCGGAAAGGGGCAAGAAACCGATTAAGAAGCGACAAAATTTCCCAGTTTGCAAACTCTGAATGCACTCTGTCGCCTCGTCTTGAGAGAAAGAATCAAGAAGGTCTCCTTTCCCCCATTTTCCGTCGACAATCCTCAGGGCGGCGACTCTTCTCTCTAACGTCGCTCGAGTTTTCCCGATTTCCTCAGGGAATCCCCCACGAAGCCCGAGAAAACCTACGATTCCATGGTTGCCATCCCCTCGATATCCGAGCATGATTTCAAGCTTTTCTCCAAAACTACCACTTCCCAATGAGGCATTTCCTGAAAGAAACGGACTTCAGCCCCGCCGAGATTCCATTAATCTTCAGCATGGCAGCAGAGTTCAAGAGGCTACGCGACGGGTCTTACCCCAAACCCCTCGAAGGGCAGAGCTGGGGAATGATTTTCTACAAAAACAGCACCCGGACCCGGATATCTTTTGAAGTCGGCCTCCGCGAGCTGGGAGCGCACGCCGTCCGCCTCGACACCAACGCGACTCAAATCAGTCGCGGCGAGAGCATCGAAGACACCGCCAAAGTCATGGGGCGCTACCTGCACGGCCTCGTCATCCGGACCTACGGACAGGAGATCGTCGATGAGTTCGCCCAGCACGCGGGAATCCCGGTCGTAAATGCGCTCACCGACTACCTGCACCCCTGCCAAATCTACGCAGACGTCTTCACCCTTGCCGAGAAATTCGGCGAAGACGGCGCGGACCTGGCCTCTTTGAAGGGACGCAAGCTCGTCTTTTTCGGAGATTGCAATTCGAACATGGCCAATTCCTGGGTTCTCGCCGGCGCCCTGTTCGGCATCGAAGTCGTCCTCTGCGGCCCTCCTTCCTTTGGCCCTGGGAAAGAAATTGCGGCGGAGTTGGCCCGGATCGCCCCCGGAAAAACTCCTGCCTTCACGGAGAATCCCGAGGAAGCCATCGAAGGCGCCGACGCCGTTTACACGGACGTTTGGGTCAGCATGGGAGATGAGGAAGAAGCAGCCGCTCGCCTAAAAGCGATGCGCCCCTACTCGGTGACGGCCGACCTCATGAAGAAGGCCAAACCGGAGAGCATTTTCCTTCACTGCATGCCAGCCCACCCTGGCGAGGAGGTGACCCAAGAAGTTCTTTCCAGCGAGAAATCGGTTCTATTCGACGAAGCGGAAAACCGCCTCCATATGCAAAAAGCGATCCTTGCCCAACTGGGAGAATGGGCTAAACAAGAGAAGTGACCACTCGCAAACGGACAAATCTCTCTCTCCCGGAAGGAGTCAAAAGCCCGTTCCACGGGGACCGCCCCTTTTTCAATCGTGAGCTCAGCTGGCTCGCTTTCAACCAGCGGGTGCTCGAGCAGGCCACCAATCCTGACTATCCCCTCCTCGAGCGGGTCCGCTTCATAGCCTTCGTCAGCTCCAATCTGGACGAATTCTTCGAGATCCGCGTCGCCGGACTCATGCAGAAGGTGGACTCCGGCATCACTCGGACGGGTCTCGACGGTCTCGAGCCCAAAGAGCAGCTCAACCGGATCCGCAAGATCACTTCCCGGCTGGTCAATGACCAGTACGCTTGCTGGAACAACCAACTGGTCCCGGATCTCAAAGAAGAGAATATTGTCTTCAAAAAGGTCGACCAACTGACGAAAGCCGAGGACACTTGGGTCCAGAAGTACTTCGAAGAAAGCGTTTTCCCGGTTCTGACCCCGCTAGCGATTGATCCGGGACATCCATTCCCGCAGATCACAAACAAGTCCCTCAACATCCTCGCCTGCATTCGCAACCACGAGGAAGGTGAGGAGGATCTACTCGCGATCCTCCCGGTTCCACGCATTCTCCCCCGCATTGTCGAAATCCCCTCCAAGGGCACCAAATACCGCACCTACGTCTTCCTGAGCGACGTCATCGGAAAATATGCCAGCCAGCTTTTTCCGGGTTTCGAAACTCTCTCGACCCATGCCTTCCGCGTGACCCGCAACAGCGACCTCTACATCGACGAGGAAGAAGTGGATAACCTTCTCCAAACCATCGAGGAGGAATTGCACAAGCTGAAGAAGGGCGCCTCGGTGCGACTCGAGATTGCCGACACGGTTCCCGAAAACGCACTCGAGCGCCTACTCCAGGCGATCAACCTTTCGAAGGAGTCTGTCTTCCGCGTCGACGGCCCGATCAACCTCCTCCGAGTCATGGGTTTCTATGACATGGTGGACCGCCCCGACCTCAAGTTTCCTCCCTTCCCCTCATCGACTCCGCAGGCTCTCGCCGAGTCGACGAATATCTTCGATACGATTTCCCGGGAGGACTTTCTCCTGCACCATCCCTTCGAATCATTTACCCCTGTGGTCGAATTTTTGCGGCAGGCAGGCAAGGACCCGAAAGTCTACGCCATCAAGCAGACGCTGTACCGCACCAGCGGCGACTCACCGATCATCGAAGCACTGATCGAAGCCTCGACCCAAGGCAAACAGGTCACCGCCCTCATCGAGCTCAAAGCCCGTTTCGACGAGGCGAACAACATTCACTGGGCTCGACAGCTGGAGGATGCCGGAGTCCACGTCGTCTATGGCTTGGTCGGGCTCAAAACCCACTGCAAGACCTGCCTCGTCATTCGCCGTGAGCCGGACAACACGCTGCGCCGCTTCGTTCACATGGGGACGGGAAACTACAACCCGAAGACCGCCCGCCTCTACACCGACTATTCGTACTTTACCGCCAAGCCACACATCACCGAGGAGGTCGCCGATCTCTTCAACTCATTGACCGGCTTCGCCCGCTCCCCCAGCTTCAAGCATCTGCTGGTCGCCCCTTTCAACCTCCACGCTTCGATCCAGAAATTCATCCGACAAGAGGCGACCAATGCCCGCGCCGGCAAGCCAGCCCGGATCATCGCCAAGGTGAACAGCCTCATCGATCAGGAAACGATCGAGTCCCTCTACGAAGCCTCCCAGGCGGGTGTGCAAATCGATCTCATCGTTCGCGGGATCTGCGGCTTGATCCCCGGCGTCAAAGGCCTGAGCGAGAACATCCGCGTCCGCTCCATCCTCGGACGCTACCTCGAACACTCTCGGATCTACTACTTCCAGAATCATGGGCGCAAAGCCCGCATTTACGTCGGCAGTGCCGACTGGATGCCCCGCAATTTCTTCCGCCGGATTGAGGCGGTGTTTCCCCTCGAAGAAACCGAACACCGGAAACACGTTCTGGAAACCCTCCGGACTTACCTCAAGGACAACACCCATTCGAAGCAGCTTCGTCCGACCGGCACCTACGCAAAGGTTCCCGTCTCCAAACGGAGCACTCCTTTCTCCGCGCAACATTTCTTTATGGAGCAGGCCCTAGAAGCCAGCAAACGCTCGAGCGAAGAGCTGGAAGCAGGAAAGCCCACCCTAAAACTACGGGGAGAGCCTCGCAATTCGCCAAGCGCGGATTCCACAAAAAAGACGGCGTCCGATCCGGACGCCGCCTCAAACGAAAAATAAGTTTTCGTGAACTCCAGAGCCGACTCGAGGTCAGCTCCCGGATGATTTAGGACAGACGCTTCTTCAGGTCTTCCTTAGAGGTCAGACCTACGACTTGGTCGACCATTTCGCCCTCTTTATTGAAAAAGAGGAGAGTTGGAATCGCGCGCACGCCGTGCTTTTGGGCAACTTCCTGATTCTCGTCCACGTTGACCTTGAAGACCATAGCTGCGTCGCCGAGCTCACCAGCAACTTCTTCCAGAATCGGAGTCAGCGCCTTACAAGGTCCGCACCATGGTGCCCAAAAATCGACGACGGAGGGCTTCCCTGCAGCCTTGATCGTCGAGTCGAAATCCGCACTCGTCAGTTCTTTGATATTTTCTGCCATAATGTTTTAAAGTAGTTTGAGGATATCACTCAAAATCAGGTAACCGACTGCGAGTGCTCCGACACATGTGAGAACGTCAATTGCAACGCCCACTGCAGAGACATCGCTATCCCGTTTCTTCCCGGTGTCAAACGTGACAGCGGAACCACCCTGAGTAGGTTGCGATTTTGCCGAAGCAGCTCCAGGACGCACGACGTGCGGTTTTGGAGGCTGTGGCTTCGATGCCGGAGCTTTCGGCGCTTCGGGCTTGGCGGCTTCCGGTTTCGCTTCCTCGGAGGCGGCGGCATCCGGCTTTGGGGCGGCTGCGGGTTTCGGAGCTGGGGCTTCACCCTTGGGCTCTTCTTCCTTCGCTTCCGCCGGTTTCGGCTTCACGGGAATCTTTGGAGTCAGCTTCGGCTTCTCTCCTTTGGGTTCCAAAGTGGGTTTTGCGGCAACTTTCGGAGCTGGCTTCGGCGAAGGGGCTTCCGGCTCCTTATCAGCGGAGTCCGCAGAAGGAGTCGCGGGTTTCGGCGATCCAGCGGGCTTCGGGGCCTCTGCCTTCTCAGGCTCGGCTTCCCCCGCAGGCTTTTTCGGAGGCAATGGTGCCATGGGCTTCTTGGCCTTCATGTCACTCAAATTCGGAAGGCCTCCCGGTTTCTTCGGGGGCAGCTTCGGCTTCAGCATGGGGGCTTTTGCAGCAGGTTTCGGTGTTTCTTCAGTTTTCTTTTCTTCTTCCGCCATTGTTTCTGGGGGTTCGGGATGCAACAAGTCCTGACCTTTCGACCGAGTCATTCGAATAGAAGATCCCGCAGGCTTCGATGCCTTCATGGGGATACCACTGCTCTTCGAAGCGGATTCGGTTTTGGAGTCGGAGGACATAATCAGTAAGTAAAGCTCAGTTAGGGGTATTCTTATGGATAATATCTGACAATTCCTTTTTGTCCGTATCTTCTAAAGACTTTCCCTTCCGGGACAGATCTTCAAAGGTTTTGACCAAAGTTTCCGTCATTCGCCCGTGGGTTTCTTCCGAACCTCCGACGATGGAAAACTTGTCCGCACGGGTGACCCGCTTGTGACCATCGGAATGATCCAAGCCAATTCCCAGCAGATGCGCCTTTGCTTTTTTATCACGTTCCACAGTCTCAGTATCCGGTTTTATTCGATATTTTCAAGGGCATCCCGCGGTTCGGGGGTCCGGCAGGTAATATCGCCAAAGGCCAAATCCTGCTGGATCTCGAGCTTCCCGACCCGTGTTAGCTCCAAAACCGCGAGAAAGGTTGCGGCCAAGGTATTCAGGGAAAAACTTCCCGTAGCAAAGAGTTCGCTAAAACGAAACCCTCCCTGAGTCTTCAAACGACCGAGAACAAACTCCATACGCTCGGCGACCGTTATCGGATCATCCTCAATTTCGCCGACGACGATTCGGTCCGCAAGTCGCCGCAGAACCTTGTTGAAGGCATTCCATACCTCAAGCTGATCGCTGGAACGGAGAGGGATCTCCTCTTCTTCGTTCTTACGGCCGACCTTGCGCGGGATGCGGTTCGAATTCTCATCCATGAGATCTTCGAGCTGCCCGGACATTTCCTTGAAGGCGCGATATTCGATCAACTGCTGGACCAGCTCCCAGCGTGGATCCTGACCGTCCTCATCCTCTTTCTCGGCCTTGCCTCGCTTTTCCTTCGGAAGGAGGACCCGGCTCTTGATGTACATCAGAGTCGAGGCCATGACGAAGAACTCGCCGGCCACCTCCAGATCCAGCTCCTCCATCTCTTTCAGGATTTTCAGATACTGATGAGTGACCTCGATAATCGGAATGTCGTGAATGTTGATCTCATTGCGGCGAATGAGGAACAGCAGCAAATCCAAGGGCCCTTCGAATACTGGCAGGCGCACCGCGGGCTCTTCAGCAGAGAGCAACTGTTCGTCGGACAACATTCTGAGGCTTCCGCAGAAGGATCAGTCTTTGCAGAAAACCAACTGGTTCTCGTTCTCCGCATCGATCTTCCGATAGTAGCAACCTGAGCGGGCTTTCCCGTCTTTCCCCTTGGTGTGACAGGACCCTGCGCCCTGAGGGATCACGCGGTACAGGAGTGAATTCTGCTCACAGTTCACCCGGACCTCAACGATCTTCAGCCAGTCGCCGCTGGTCTTCCCCTTGATCCAGAGTTCGTTCCGGCTCGTGCTCCAGAACGTCGCCATTCCCGACTCAAGGGTATACTGCAAAGCCTTCTCGTTCGCATAGGCGAGGATCAGCACCTCACCGTTATCGGCGTTCTGCACAACTACCGGGACAACATCACTCTCGGTCTTGGCAACCTTTTCCAACTTCGTGAAGTCGAGCTGCAGTTCGCTACCTTCTTCCAAATCTAGACTCATACCCCCCAAACAAAGGACTCTGAGGCCGAATGCCAATGAATTTCGTCGGTTCAGAACACTGCTCTAATTCTAAAAAGCTGTCGCTTTTCCCCCATAAAACCCTTCTTGCTTCGGTTTTCCCGATTCGACAAAATGGATTTATACATGCCCACTGAACAAGAACCGATTCCTCTACCCCGTCTCGAATCCCCCCATGAGATGAAGCTTTTGGATGTCCAAAAGAGCTTCCAGTCCTCCCCCAAACTTCCCTTCGGCCAAAACTGGTACGGAAAGACCGAACGCGATTTCCAACCCGGAACCGTCATGGCCTCCTGGTGCCCGGACTACCTACACATCTTCGCCGATTTCGAGGACGAGGACATCGTTCTCGCCGAAGGCTCATCCCTAGCCAGCAGCCTGATCGTCGCGGACATTTTTCAGGTTTTCATCGATCGCCCGCTTCAGGGGGACTATCTCGAGCTCCACGTGACACCTGACAATCACTCTCGGGCTCTTGCCTGGACTCCGGAGCGGCTCAACCAATTCCGCGAGGGCGAAATCTCGCTGGATGACATCCTCATCGACAACGACCAAAGTCTCCTCTCGGACACCTGGATCGAACAGGACGAAGGGTCCTGGCATGCGTACCTCAGGGTTCCCATCTCCTTGATCGATTCTTCATCCCCCCACTTCCAGGGCGACCTCTCCGTCCGCGGGACCTTTTGCCGTTTCGACGCCTCACCGGACTCTCCGGCACCCGTTCTCTCCTCAACCTCCCCGTTCCTGTCTGGTCCCAAGTTCCACGAACGCGAGGACTGGCACAATCTTCTCCTCCAAGAGAGCTAAATTTCCTCCTCTTCCCAAAAGCACTGTGGCACAAATCGGCAAAATCAACGTTCTTCCCATCATCGAATCCTCCGATCATGGATTCTATCTCGACGGCGGAGAACACGACAAAATCCTCCTCCCCAACGCCTACGTCGATACCACCATGGAGATCGGTAAGGAGGTTGAAGTCTTCATCTATGGCGACTCCGAGGACCGCCTCGTCGCCACCACCGAGACACCCTTGGTGCAAGCTGGAGAATTTGCCTGCCTCGAGGTCGTCCACGTCCACCCTCGCATGGGAGCCTTTCTCGACTGGGGCCTGCAGAAGGATCTCCTCCTCCCCTACCGCGAACAGGGAGAAAGAGATTTGCGCGCCGGAGATCTCGTCGTCGTTGCAGTTTACGTCGATGAGTATTCCAACCGCATCGTGGCCTCGACCCGACTTCATCGCCATTTCAGCAAAGAGGTGCCCGACTACCAGCCCAATCAGCCAGTGGACGTCATCATCTATAGCCGTTCTCCACTGGGATATAAGGCGATCGTGGACAAGACCTACAGCGGCCTACTCTTCCACGGAGAAACCTCCGACAAGCTGCACCATGGCGACCAATTCCAAGGCTACATCAAGAAGGTCCACGAAGATGGAAAGATCGACGTGCTCCGCGACCCGTTTGGCTATAAACGGGTCGATCCACTCTCCGAGAAGATCCTTGAGAAACTGAAGGCCGCCGAAGGACGACTCCCGTTCAACGATAAATCATCTCCAGAAGACATCCGGACCGAGTTCGGCTGCAGCAAGCAGGCTTTCAAGCAGGCCATCGGCAACCTCTACAAACAACGCCGCATCGCGATTAACAAAGCGGGCATTGAGCTGGTGTAAAATTCCATGCCTCTCTCAGGTCGGCCACTCGACCCGATTGTTACAGCGAAAGTCGCCAGATGTTCCAAGCTAGCCCGCGGTTCGAGCGAAAATAGATCGCATCCCCATCAGGAGAGAATACCGGCTGATCGTCACGGGACGAGTTCGTGGTCAGTTGCCTCACATTCGAACCGTCCGCATTCATAATCCAGATATCCAGACGGGTCGGCTCTTTCTCTAGATTGGCACCCCGGTCAGACGCAAAGACGATCTCGCCGCCATCTGGAGACCAGGATGGATACATATCATTGGAGGCTCCGGTAGATGCGAGCTCGGTAACTTCGGAGCCGTCAGTCCTCATTTTCCAAATTTTATTCGACTCCGTAGAGGTGTTGTAACGAGTAAATAGCAGCGATTTCCCATCGGGCGAGACCCGCGGACGAAATCCCGTGCGAAGCTGTGAGGGAGGGCCGTTCGGAAGAGGCTGGGACCATATCTGTGGTTCTTTCAGCCCACGCAGGTAAGAAGAGTAAAAGATTCGCTCACCGGATGGTTCGACATCAGGGAAATTATCGCGCCCTGATTGAGAAGTCATGAGAGTCGATCCTCCTCGTCCCGTCGAAGCGATCCGAAAAATCGAAGATCCGCCCGCACGGTTCGATGCAAAAAATAGAAAATCACCCTCGGGAGAATAAGTGGGCTGAAGATCGAAATACCCCGTCTCAGTCCTCCTGACCAACCCCCCAGTTCCATCCACCCCTGCACTCCAAATCGAGCTGGACGCACTGGGATTCTCGAAGGGATTCGAAATATCGATCAAGGAAAGGGCAATACCATCCCCTCCCGGAAACAACGAAAAGGAATCGATGACACGATACCCCATTATCTCCGTAACTCGAACCAGAGCATCAGCATTCCCGCCACTTTCGACAATGGTCGGGCTCGAATACACCCGAGAAATAGTCAACCTCCCGTCCGACAAATTTCTGGAGAGAACCGCAAAGAGGTTTCCCGGACTCACTGGCACGAGCTCAACATTCAGCTCTGGGGAATTGGCAGGCCCCACGACAATCTCCTCATCCATGTAGCCTTTCATCTTGAGAACCAAGGGCAATTCTCCTTCGAGGTGAAAGAAGTCATAGGGAGTAGTTCCCATAACTCGCCCGTCCTCACTAAAAACAAGCGCGCCCTCCGGATCTGTATTCAGTGCCAGCGGCATTTGCCGGACCAGTTCGACTCTTACTTCAGGAGCCGAAGAAGCATCCACAGTGAGGCTTTCATTCAAATATCCCTCAGCCAATAAATCGAGGGTCTTCGAGAACATAGAAGAGACTTCGACATTCACGGGGGTAGTCCCGATATCCTTCCCTGAGGATGTAACCTTCGCTCCCACCGGATTCGATTCAACCAAAACAGGGACAGACTTACATCCGCTCCCGAGGAAAAGCGTGAAGAGAATTCCAATCGCGGAAAATATCAAATGACGAAAAATACTCACAGGTCTGTTTTGCTCCAGAAATGATTACATAGCGAGAAAAACCTGCACCCAAAACAGATCTACCTGCGAAAAAGGTTTGGCTCCAAAATCGAACCAATCCAATCTCTTGCATCTTTCCGCTTGCCAGTGATCATTCAGACAACGCCCTAAACGCGCCTGCGAAATCAGGAAGATCAGACCCGTTCACCGAAATTTATTATGCGCTTCTTAACCCTTATCCTATTTTTGGCCCCGCAATTCTCATTTTCGTCGGAGAGATTTTCCGATCTCGCCCTCTTCCAAGACATGAGCGGAAAATGGGAAGGTAAGATTGTAACTCATGTCACCGATCCACCCTCCATTTTTGGAAAAGCGGACACGGAGAACACTATTTCCGAAGACGGGAAGACCTTCACCATCGAGACAACAACCCAGTATCGTGGACAAAAAATAATGACGAAAGGCATCTTCTCCAAACTACAGGAGGATGGCACCTTTACCGTAACCATCATTCTTCCCCGGCTCGATGCACAGAAGCACCAAGGGCGGATTTTGAAGAATCTCAATGGCTATAAAATCACAGGATTCAATCCGGCGCGGCAAAGCGACTTCGCGAGCACCACGGTCCTCAATGGAAACCGAATCGGGTTCGTCCTCATCCTTGCGAATGAAGAGGGAATCTATGAAATCGCTGAACAAGGTTCGCTCACGCGAATCATCGATTGAATCGAGGAAAACGAATCCTCAACTCGGTTCAGCCACCGCCGATTCTACGCAGTCCTCCGGAGGAGGAGCTCAGTAGCTTCGCCCAGTCCGCTTCTCAAAGAAGTTGATGTAGGCTCGATTCAAGGCGCGATATCCACCCGGAGTCGGATAGTTTCCGGTAAAGTACCAGTCTCCCTGATTATTCGGAAGGGATTCGTGGAGGCTCGCGATAGTCTGGAAGACGATCCGCACTTCACCGTCCCACTCTGGAACGACTGGTGTCACGAGTTCTGAAATCTTCTTGGAAATCTGATCGTCGGAGAAGCAATCGTAGAGAGTCTTGACGTGATTCTTCATGTCCTCCGGACGGCTATCACGCTGTTTGACGCAGGCATGATACACTTCCTCGAGGAGATCGCTTTTGCCATTCTCCCTCAGCAACTCGACCATGGCCTGGAAGGCAATGAAGTTCCCGAGCTCGGACATATCGATCCCGTAGCAATCCGGATAGCGGATCTGAGGAGCCGTTGAAGCGATGAAAATCCGGGACGGCTTCAGCCTTGCAAGAATCTTGATGATCGAGCGCTTGAGGGTCGTACCCCGGACAATCGAGTCGTCGAGACACACGAGCGTATCTCCCACGTTCACCGAGCCGTAGCTGATGTCGTACACGTGGGAAACCATTTCACTGCGCCCCTTCTCTTGGCTGATGAAGGTTCGAAGTTTGATATCCTTGTTGGCGACCTTCTCGGAACGCGGCCAGTTGGAGGTAATGAGCTCGTCGAGACAATCCTCAGTCAAGGTGCCTGCACGCATCCGCTCCATAATCGCCGCTTTCACTTCAGCGCGGCGATGACGCCGGAGCCCCTGCATCATCCCGTAGTAAGCGACCTCCGAGGTGTTCGGAATGTAGCTGAAAACGGTCTTGTCGAGATCGTTGTCGATCGCTTCGAGGATCTTCGGAACGAGAGCCGAACCGAGCTTCTTCCGCTCGTCGTAAATCTCGATGTCATTACCCCGAGAGAAATAGATGCGCTCAAAGGAACAAGGAGAGAGCTTTTTCGGTTCGCGAATGCGTTCAACGGAGTGCTGACCGTCGAACTTCACAACCTCGACAGTGCCCGGCTCCACTTCACGGACTTCTTCCGCCGTTTTCTGGAAAACCGTCATCAGTGGCGCCCGCTCAGAGGCATAGGCAATCACTTCGTCATTCACGAGAGCGTACAAGGGGCGGATGCCCCAAGGATCGCGGACTACGAAAAGATCCCCATTTCCGATCAACCCTCCGATCGAGTAGCCACCGTCCCAATCCTGACTGGAATCCCTCAGGACCCGGGCCGGATCGAGGGCACGGGAAATCTTGTCGCTATTCTCAAGGCCGCCCAACCCTTCGTCATCACGGAAATGCCGATAGAGTCGGTTGTGCTCTTCGTCGAGATGATAGCCCAGCTCTTCGAGGATGGTTTGGGTATCAGTTCCAAAAATCGGATGTTGCCCCCGCGAAACGAGCCGTTCGTTGAGCTCGTTCGTGTTGGTCATGTTGAAGTTCCCCGCCAGAAGCAGGTTTCTCATCGGCCAGTTGCTCTTGCGAAAATAGGGGTGGCAAACCTTCTGGCTGTAGCCTCCTGAAGTTCCATACCGCAAATGGCCGAGCAGCAGTTCCGCGCCAAACTCGAAGTTCTTCTTCACCGTCTCGACGAACTCCGGGTGGATATTCCCCGATTTCACCTGGCGATCGTAGTCCCGCATCAAACTGCGGAAAATTCGGTCGAGCGAGTTGGATTTCACGCTGCGCGCCCGGAAGACATAGGGTTGCCCTGCTTCCATATCGAGCTTTACGGCGCCAACACCGGCTCCGTCCTGGCCCCGGTTATGCTGCTTCTCCATGAGCAGGAAGAGGCGGAAAAATCCCCACAGCGGGGTCCCATATTTCTCCGCATAATACTCCAGAGGTTTCCGCAGACGCACTACCGCCAATCCGCACTCATGCTTGATCGCATCACTCATTGTCGTTCCCCACTTCGGTGAAAGAATCTTCTCGCGTCCATCTGCAAACCCATCTCTTCCGGAAAAACGGCAATTATCTCGGATCGCAAGTACGGATGGCAATCTTATACCGAAATCAAAGCCGATTTGAGCAGTAGACTCGAACCGATTTGAGCGCAAAGCCCCTCACATTCCGGGATTTTCTTGCGTAATCTGCCGAGGATTTTTGGGGAGCTCGACCAGAAAAGTTGAGCCCCGTTGGTTCGGTCCCTCACGAAGGCTGATTTCCCCGCCGTGGGCCTCGCAGACACGACGACAAAAGGTCAAACCGAGTCCGATAGACCGGGATGATGCCACCTTGCCGACAAAGAATTTTCCGAAGATCGTGTCCCTCTCCTCCACCGCGACGCCGGGTCCAGAATCCGTAATCCTGAAGGCAATCGTTTCTCCCTCGTCTTTTGCAGAAACCGAAAAACTGACGTTACCCCCCGGGGGAGTAAACTTGAGGGCATTGATGAGAAGATTCTGGAGCACCCGTTTCAGCAAGCGCCGATCCCCGTTCCACTGATCCGGGCAATCTTCTTGATCCCAGCAAATTTCAATCGACCGCGAACGCGCCAAAAGCTCGGTCTGCCGCTCGATCTCCCGCAGAAGCGGGTCCACATCAAAGGTCCCAATCGCGAGGGGCACACGGGTGTTCTGGATCTTGTTCGACTCTAAAATATCTCCGATCAAATCCATCATCTGCTCGCAGCTTTCTCCGACCACGGAGAGAATTTCCTCATCCTCTTCCGGACGATCATCATCCGCCCTCAGCAAATCCAGACCACCCTGAATTCCCGCCAGGGGATTCCGCAAATCATGGATAATCATGTGCACCATCTCATCATTGTGGGCATGAGCCTTCTCCAGCTCCTCGACTGTCCCTCTCAGCTTCAAGGTGTGCCGCCGCAACTCGATTTCAGAACACACCGCCCCCCGCAAGTCTTCCATGAATAGGACTTCGTCCTCTTTCCATTTCCTGGGCTCTCCATCAATGACGCAGAAAGATCCGAGAATATTCCCCCGACTGGATACGATGGGCACTCCCAAATACGCCTCCACCCCAAGATCCGACACTGCCAAATTTTCACACACTCTCGGATCATTCTTCGCATCCGTGACGAGGAGCGGCTTCCCCGTCTTCACCACATGCTGGCAAAACGAGTGCGATAGCGGGGTCTCGCCTTTGGCGGCAACCTCTTCGGGCAACCCGACGCTGCCAACGAAATGCTGCCGATCATCTGTCACAAGGCTGACCAAAGACACAGGAACCTTCAGCATCCGCGCAGCGAGGCGAATGAATCGCTGAAAAGACGAGTCATCCAAAACGTCCAACAGACCCGTCTCATTGAGATCGGCTAGACGATGGGGCGCGTCAAGTTTCTGACCTTCATTAAGCAACGCCAGAAGATAAAATCGAATTTTCCTCAGGTCAAATCAGGAAGACCTCTAACAGAGCAGATCAGCCCCGATCTCTACCACTTTCCGATTAAATTTCGGTAAAAGCGTGTGAGTCGGTCAACGGCGCCCCGCACATCCCACTCGTTCGAGTCTACAAACGCTTGCTGCCCCAGTGTCTTTTGGCGTTCGGGATCCGCGAGAACGGAGACCATCGCTTGCGCCAAAGAGTCGACCTCTCCCGGTTCGACGAGGAGTCCGTTCTCCCCATTTCGAATAGCCTGCGGCACCAGGCCGACCGGTGTCGAGACGATCGCCCGGGACAATCGCATCGCCTCGAACAGCGTGATCGGCCCCCCTTCGTAAAAAGAGGGAATGACAAAGAGATTTCCCATCGCGATCCAAGGCCGAACATCTTTCTGGAAACCGACCAAGTGCACGCGATCCGACAGGCCTGCCTCGGTCGCCGCTTTCTCCACGGTCGAGCGCTCCGGTCCTTCGCCGACAATCACGAGACTCACGTCATCTCGGCTCGCAGCAATTCGCGCAAATGCCTCGACGAGCGTCCCCAACCCTTTTTGCGGAGCGAGTCGCCCCGCTGTCACTATCACCTTCGCCCCTGCGGGCACTCCTGCCTCCCGCCGAGCCGCAGCGATCTCCTCCGGGGAGGGAGCCGAAAACTCGTCAAAGGGAATCCCGTAGAAGAAGGTCTCCAAACCGCGCGCTGGCACCCGACGCTCTTCAACCATGAACTGGGCCACGGCCGGCGAGATCGCCAACGATGAATCTGTGATCCCGGAGAGAAGCGAGTCCGCCCACTCCTGATAAATCGGCTGGCTCGGAAAGACGACATGCTCGTGGACGACATTCGGCCGCGAGATGATCCGGGAGGCGATCCGACCAAAGTTGGTCGAGGCATACCCGTGAAGATGCAAAACGTCCGCCTGATAAGCCAAGGCCTCGCGGCACAATACCGGGACCGTCCGCAGGTCAAACTTTCCCAGTTTCACAAATCGCAGGTCGATTCCCCGCTTTTCGAAAAATCCGGCGGCTTCTTCCTCGCGGCCTCGAAGACTCAGAATGCGGAATGAGACTTGTTTCGGATCGATCCGCGAAGCCCACCACTCCAGAGCCCGAGCGATCCCGTGAATACCGGAGCCATCGACGCTCAGTTTATCAATAATGTGGAGAACCCGGATCATGCTCTCTTCAAAACGCGGGCAATAATGCCGCCGATCAACGCTTTTTCCTCAGTGCCGAGGAGGAAAACCCAAACCAGCGGCACGAGAAGGATAATCAGCACACTGCCCAACAGCATACCCATCCCCGAATCCGGAAGAAAGACCATCCCGATGAGCACACTCAACGCCCCGGCAAACGAGAGGACCAATCGAGTCATCCGCCCCTCCATCCCAGGCATTCTCCGGCGGGCCAAATACACCATAATCCCCAGATCGAGCATTCCCCGGATCGCCCATGCGATCGCAGCCCCAACGACTCCACCCAGGCTGATCCCCACCCAGGCGAGCAAAATGTAGACGGGCAACTCGCTCAAATGCGCCAACGCCGTATGGGCAGGCTTCCCCGAAGCTTGGATGAGAAACTGGGGGACATAGGCCAAACTGAGGGCCACAATCCCGACAGCCAACCATCGCAGGACCGGCCCACTATTCACCCGAAAATCCTCTCCCAGCCACAGCCCCAATGCCCATGGTCCGAAAACGATCAACAAGGCCGCCCCGCCCCAAAGCAGCGCGGTCAGCAGATACATGCATTGGGAAAAGAGGTCTTCGACGCCTTCCTTTCCTCCGGCAAATCGCATCGTCAGATTTGGGAAAAGCACCGTGACCAGAGATCTCGGAACCACTAGCAGCCGAACAATCAACTCCGCTGGCGTCACATAGTACGCCACCGCTGTCAGGCCCCGCATACTCCCGAGAAAAAATCGATCCCCGTGGATCATGAGGGGCTGGATGATATTCGTAATCGTCATCCACCCACCAAAACGAAACATTTTCTTCGCGTAAGCGCCGCTAGGGCGCGGGATGAATCCACTGTCTACCTTGCGCCGACAATAATAGAAAAACGCGATCGCCTCCGCCAAACGACCGACGCCCATGGCGATGACTACCGCCACCATCGAATTCGTAAACGGCAACACGGCCAGCGGAGCCAGGAAGTAGGATGCGCCGGTCGGGATCCGAATGAGATTGATGAGGCGAAACTCTTGATACGCCTCAAGGGTCGCGATCAGACAGGGCGTGATCATGACAAAAGGAACAATCCACGGAACCACTCGGAAAGCGAGAACCACCTCTTCCTCCAGCTCCGGCCCCACCTTCAGGACCGAGTGCGCAAACCACTCCCCGAGAAAGAAGGCCACACCGGCAAAGACCAACCCGAGAACCCCGATTAATGAGATGCCGGTCCAAAATACGGTGGAGGTCTTCGACGAATCTCCCCTCCCCCGCTGGTCGGCAATAAAATACGCCTGCGCCTGCCCCAGCCCCATGTCGAAGACACTCATGTAGCCAATGACCAAGCCGATGATTCCCAAGAGACCAAACCGCTCTTTCCCCAAATGCTCGACGAGCAGAGGAATCGAAACGAGGGCCAGAACCAAGGGAAGCGTCAGCCCTGCAAAATTCCAAAGACTCTGTCCGGCGACGGTTTTCAGATCTCCAGGATCTGTGTTCTTCTCCGCTTCCCCGCTCATGATCTGGCCTCTTTGCACAATTGCTCAAACCATTGCAGGTGGCGATCCGCGACCGCCGTAAAAGAATACTCAGCCATCACCCGGGCCCGGGCTTGCTCGCCAATCTTATCTCTCAACGCTGAATTCCCGGCCAGTTTTTTCATGGCTTCGCAAATCGCCGTCACATCCCCGACGGGAACCCGCACCCCGGCAACGCCGTCTGGGACGGTCTCCGCCAACGCTCCTGCCGGTGTACAAATCACGGGTAGACCACAGGCATTCGCCTCCAAAGGGGCGAGCCCGAAAGACTCTGCCTCCGAGGGAAAAACAAAAACATCCGCAGCTTTCAGCCAGCGTTCGACGTCTTGGCGATAACCGGTGAACCGAACCCGATCCGACAACCCTTCGTCCTCCACCCGCCGGATCAGAGCCGCCTCTTCTGAGAGGAACTGCCCCCCCCCTGATCCAACTAAAACCAGCAAGCCTTCTCCGCCACCATCCACGTATTGGCGCCATGCAGACAAGAGATCCGGCAAGCCCTTCCCTCGATTCAGCTTCCCCGAATAGAGAAAAACCGGCTCCTCCGGAAAATCGAATTCTTCCCGCAAGCGACTCTTCTCTCCCACGACAGGAGGGCTGAACCGTTCCGTGTCGATGCCATTCGGGATCTGCTCGATTCGGGAGTCCTGCACTCCGGCATTTTGATATTCCTCAGTGACAACCGAGGAGATCGCCAAAAAATGCCCGTCGCGGATCAATCGCCGATTGCGCCAGGCGATCACCGGACGAAAGAGAATCTTCAACATCCGGCTTTCTCCCCGGCCCGGACGACCCCACACGAAATCGCCCGACATCTCCCCGAGCACTTCAGCCCGGAGAACAATCGGCACCCCACTTTTCTTCGCAGCCCCAGTCAGGGGCCAGCCCAGCACCCGGAATCCACAGAGATAAACGAGGTCAAAATCTGCGGATCGCTTTTTCCACTCCCGCAACAAATCGGGGATGAAACGGTATTTCCCCCAACGCGGACTTCCGGGCGATCCGATGCGGACGACGTCCACTCCCGGGTCGAGGGTTTCTTGCTCCAGCAATTCCGCCCGCGCCCGTCGTGTCAGGACCGTCACTGTGGCACCCGCACGAACGAGAGCTCCTGCCAAATCGCGGGCATGTGTCTCCGCCCCTCCCACGATAGGAGGAAAGAGGTCAATCACGAGGGCGACCCGAACGCCGGAGAGATTCGAATCCGTCATGCGTTTAAAGCCTTCTGTAGAAATTCCGGAAGCAAATGCCGCGCGGGAGGAAACGACGAGACTGCCCCCGCCTCCGATGGGCTCACCCATAAAAACTCCAGCCCGGCGGCCTCGGCACAGGGCTGGTCCCGATCTTTGCGATCCCCGACAAACAGAGCTCTTTCCGGCTGCACTCCAAGCCGATCCAAAGCCACATGGATTCCCTTCGGATTTGGTTTAAAAGCATCCACGTCTGGATCCGTGGAGGCAACCACGGCATCAAACTGCAGATCCAGGGCCGCTAGTTTGTCCGCCGCCGGATACTCCGAGTAGACTCCCAAACGCACCCCTTTCGATCGCAATTCATCCAACCACACTTCGATTCCAGGCACCCGATGACGCCGCAAATGGCGAAGCGGTTTCTCGTAAATCCAAAGCCGTACCGCCTCCTCGACGCGAGCGGCGGTCAGGCCCATAGCCTCCGCCGTCAGCCGATATTGCGCTTCCTGGAATCCCGATTGCACCCGCTCGCCCAGCCTTTCCCGGTCTTCGCGGAAACGCTTGAGGATGCGTAAATCGAGCCGAGTCTGCGATGAGCGTAAGGCGGAGAAGAGAAGCTCGAACAACATCCGGCGCCGAAGTTCCTTCTGCCAATAGAGAGTGCCGTCGACATCAAAAATCACTGCAGTTGGCGCTGCCGACCTGTGTCCCTCATTCATCATGTTCCAGAGTCGGGACCTTGTTCCGCAAGCCTTTCGTAATCAACCCCCAACCGTTGGGAGCTGAATGAATTTCTCTTCGAGGAAGATTGAAAGCGAGGGGATATCCACCACGAAGAGGAAGATGATCAGCAGGCAGACAAAAACTGTGTAGAGAACGAACCACTTCCGCTTGTACATTTCCTCCGGATTCTCCGCGACGCCGTCCTGCTTCAGCCCGTACCAGAGATACCATGTGAAGAGCACCGCGACAAAAGGGAAGATGAGGAGAAACTCGATACGGTATTTAATGAGGAAGACCCCGAGAAAGAGGGTCGAGTTCATCGCGTAAAAAAAGCTCGAGAGGAGAAGGATGTTCTTCGTGTATTTCTGAAATGATCGGCGATAGAGCCCCGCCCGCTCCGGATCGTCGATGCTGCTGTATTCCGAGTAGCGCTTCACTGCCATCAGAAAGGCACCCCCAAACCAATAAGCCAGCAGCACACTGGAGGGAGGCAGGATGTCTTTCGCCACAATCGCCCATCCCAAAACCAGACGAATCGGGTTATTGATCGACTCCGAAAGCACATCGACAATCACCCGCTCCTTCAGCCGGAAGGGCCTCACATTGTAGAGGAACCCCATGAAGAGGAAGAAGATGGAAACGATGAAAAAGAGCTTCCCGAGGTAAAATGCGATCCCGAGTCCGATCAGACCGAAAGCCAGATACTCAAGAATGACCCACTTCGCCTCGATCTTCCCCTGAACGCTCGGCCGCTGACTCTTGATCGGGTGAAACCGGTCAAACTCTGCGTCCAGAAACTCGTTGATCACATAATTCGCCGAAGCCAGCAGACAGGTCGCCACCACCCCGAGGATGAAATGGATGAAAAAAGTTCCAGTCAGCTCCCCGACAAATAATAGGGCAAGCCCGGTGCCGGGAAGCATGAAGATGTTCTTGAACCAGTGGTCAGGTCGAGCGATGCGCAAATAGGGATTCATCGAAATAAAAAAGAGTTAAACGGGGATTCCCTCAAAGAATTCGCTGAAGGGCCAACCCGAAATGCACGTAAATGCTCCAAGCCAGTGTCGGAATCAAGAGCCAACCGAGAATTCGACGCCCCCATCCCACTGGATCGTCCTTTCCGCGAGCCGACCAGCAAAGAGCAAACAGGAGCACCATCCACGGCACATAGTCCACTGCGTAACGCGGCGCGGAATAGGAAAAGAGGGCGATGATGAGAAAATTGATCGCCGCAGCTACCGCCACCACCGCAAAGAGCCAAAGGGCCCGCCGGTCCGAGCAGCGCCAGAAGGCCACGGGGCAAAGAAATGGCAAAAGCACTAGGTAGGGATTCGCCACCAAGAGACCGACCCCGCCTTCGACCCGGATATAAGACGACGGCCGAGACACCCATTCGAGCAACTCCTGACCTCTCAGATGAATCCACGGAAACGGCGAATAGATCGCCGGGGGCTGAAATAGATTAATGGTCAGGTTATAGGCCAAATTCTCCGGCTCGAGGAAATCCACGGTGTTCGGATCCACCACGCCTATCTGGAAATTGTGTCCAAACTCCAACGGATCTCCAAAACGCGAATAGTTGTGGACCAGAAGCAGCAACCCAATTGCCGCAGCCGGAATAGAAAGGGCGAGGATCTTGCGCAGACCTTCCACCCAATATCCCCGCCGCAGCACCAGAAAGAGAAATACCGATGCGACAAAAACGAGGCTGACCAGAACAAACGAGTGCCGACTCCCCATTGCGAATCCCAGGGCCAACCCCGCAAAAAACAACAAAAACGCCGACCTCCCTTTCCGCAGACCTTCGAAGGTCAGGAAGACCGCCGCCGCCATCCACATCAAAGCCGAACTCAACGCAACCTCATAGACGACCGAACGCGCCATCAAAAAGAGAGCCCCGGTTGTCAGGCCAATCGTGAGCAGCCCCACGAGAATCGAACCTCCACTCGGCTTGGTCGGCAAGAGACTGCGCACCCGCAGGAAAGTGAAGAAGAGAAAGAAAAACGCCCAAGAAAGAAAACACGCATCCGCCCACCGATCCGGTAGGTCGGTTCCCGTCACCACTCGCCACGGAATGTAGAGAGTGACGACCGGTGCCGGACCAAAATAGACGTAGTAGCGATTGTGGAAGAAACTCGCATCATGCAGCCGCAAAGTCTCGTTCGCGACCGGATCAAAGGGATTCTCCAATTCGAGGAGAGGCCGAGAGGGCTCCTCGAGCAAATCGAGTCTCCCGTGTAGGAACGACTCCGTGAGATGAAAGTAAAGATTGTGCCCAGCCATATGTTGGGGCACCGGCTTCTTCTCAGCTTGAGCCCCTAAGGAAAGATAGGTGACGACAAATAAGAAGAGGCCGACACCGACCCAGACCCCAAGAAATCCAGCCAGCCCCCCTCCCTCTTGTCTCATTTCCAACCAGACCCGAATCATGAAAATCGAGCCCCACCCGAAGAGCACCAACGCACAAAAGGTCGCCCCCAGAGGTAAGAGCAACCGGAAGAACTGGTCCCCTCCGAACACCGAAGGCTCCGGAGGATTGATCAGAAAATCGAACTGAGGGTCGCCTCCTGATGAACGAAAGATCAGCCCTCCATCACCATCGGGTCCGATCTCCGTCAACTGAACTGTGGGAATCAGAACTTCGCGTAATTCTTCACCACGCCATTCCAAGGTCTTTTGGTCCGACAACAACCGCACCGCCCGAATCGAAAAAAGTCCCGGCTGCGACGGTCCATCAAAACGAATCTCCTCCCAATTCCGCGAAGGCAGGACAATCTTCGTCCATTCATAGCTCCCCGAAGCGACCACCGGGATCCGGCGGCTCTCCTCTTCACTCATCCCCTCCCCGGTATTTTGATAGATTTGCAGGAAGACGTCATCTTTCCGTCCGTGGAGCGAAGTGCGCGCGTCCTTTTCCAAGCGGACCTCGACCTTCAACTCGACAGGGCTGAGCCACCCCGGAGGGAATGCGAGAAAAAGCATCCCCTTCACCAAGACCACCATGAACGCGATCCCGACCACCCAAAGAAGCGGATTTCGTAAAATGCGGGAAGACCTTCCCCCGAGGGATGTCCCCGCCATCATCGAATCCAGCCCGCTTTTCGGTAAGCGTCGGCGGTATCCCGCAAGCCATCCTCAATCGGGTATGCCGGCTCATATCCAAGAATTCGCTGCGCTTTCCGGATATCGAAAGCCCGGCTCTTGGTAAAGAAATCCACTCGACGCCGATAAATGGGCGGAGTCAGACCGAGAGGAATCATCGTCTTCTCACAGATCGTTCCCAGCCACTGCACGGGCGCCGCTGGCAGGTGAACCAGTTTCCCCTTTTTCCCCATAATCGAGGCAATCCTCTGCACCAGCTCGTTCAGAGAAAGATAGCGGTCCCCAGCGACAATAAACGGTTCCCCCACCGCCTCGGGCACGGTGCCCGCCAAGAGAAACCCGGAGGCAAGATCCTCCACGTGCACCATATGGTAAAAGATCTCGCCATCTCCGAGCAGGAAAATTCGATCACGATTTGCCAGTCGGAACATCTTCAAAAGCCGCTGATCCTCCGGCCCAAATATCGCCGCCGGCCGAACCACACTCACCGGCAAACCCTTCTCCCGATAAAACTCCCAAGCCAGCTTTTCCCCTTCCAGTTTCGTGTCCTGATAAATGTCCCCCGGGGAATATCGATAGTTTTCGTCCGCTGGTGGGTTCTCAATATGCCCATGCACGCCAACCGTGCTGCAGTGGACGAATCGCTCAACCTTCTCTGCCACAGCCGCCGCACAGAGATTTCGAGTCCCCTCAACATGAACCTCTCGGTAGACATCATCGTTGAGCCCCCCCTCACGATAAACCGCTGCCAAATGAAAAACCTTCGCCACTCCGGCAACCGCTTCCCGCACTGCCGAAGGATCCGTCACCGATCCCTCCACGCACTCGACGCCCGCCAGCCCCTTCGAAGCCAACTTCTCCCGAGAGCGCACAAGCACCCGAACCTGAGCCCCAGCCTCGACCAACCGACGAGCCAACACTCCCCCGGCAAAACCCGTAGCTCCCGTTACCAGAACCCTCTGCCCAGCATAGGACGATTCAACTGCCTTCAAATGTTCCCGCGACATCACTCAACAATAACCTTACGGAGAGCAGAAGGGTCAATCCCGCAACTCACCCAGCCCCTCTCCATTCGATTAAGTTTTCCGGTCACTCCGCTCTCTAATAACGAAAATAACAACACCCAGGACCTATCCAAACAACCCCTTGCGCAACCCAGTCCCAACAGAGAGCCCCTTCCAGTCACTCCCCCGCAAAGGACGAGGCCTTCGCGCCCGCTTCCCTTCCGGTTCATCCTCTAGGAACTTGTTCACAAAGTCCTCCGATCCCAGCACCATCCCGTCTGAAAAATAGCGAACCCGACACCGCAATACCACGGAAAGAGGCAACTTCCCCTTCTCCTCCTGCAAAACCCGGACCGCTTCTTCGTGAGAAATGGACTCTTTCCCATCTTTCTCTCCATCGCCAGCCCCATACAAAGTCTGCCGATACCCCGCCAGGTCCTTATCCACAACCGAAAGCCCGGCTCGAGCCAGTCGCCCACCCCCAAGAGCCTCCGCATAACCGCAAAACCGATAATCCTTAGGATCCGAAACCAACCCCGCCCGAACTGCATTTAAGTCAATATACGCCGCCACCGTTCTAAGTGCCCAACGGTCCCCTTCTACCAAAACACTCTTAAAACGGGCCGACCAAAGCGGCCCAAACCGATCCCGCGACCGATTGAACCAAAGCGTGAATCGAAGCTTCAAAGTCCGCATAAATTCAGAGACATCATGCATCCGGCGGGTAAGCTCCTTGCGCAACTCCCTCCCATCAAGAAAGTTATCCTTCAAATGCCCTTCCAAAACCTCCGCAGGCATTGGATTCCAAGGAGTAGGCTTAGGATAAAGCTTCCGATACCGCCGAACCAACTCAGCATCCGAAACCTCCGTCCCTGCTGGCGGCACCTCCACCAAAATATGAAAATGGTTCTTCATCACCGCATAAGTAACCACCCGAACCCCGGAGAACTCGGCCACCTGCCAGATCATCTTTCGCAAAACCTCCCTCTCCCGATCCCCGAAGAGAGCCTCCCCATTCACTGTCCGGCTCATCAGATGATGATAAGACAATCGGTCCGATTCCTTACGTCTTAATTTGCCCATGCCAAAACTATCACCTTTCTTCAAGTCATAGTCGAATATTTTATAACGGTTATATTAAATTATCCCTTACCAGTAACTTTCGGAATTTGATCAATGTTACCTCTCCGAAGATTGAGAGGATCGGACCATCCTATGGATGAAAGTATTCTTCACTCGCTTGGAACGGAGAAAATACGGGATCCAGATTAGGGCTGAGATTCCGGCGCGGACTACGCCTTCCATGGCGTCGTCTTCAGTTGACTCGGAAACCATAGGGATGAAGTCGGCTGCGATCAGGTCGATCGTCACGAACAGGAAATTGATGATCAGGAAGGCGATCATTGCTTTTGGGGCCGCTGCGTTTTTCTGGAAAAAGAAGACCAAGAGAATAATGGAGAAGACCAGAAGGCCGAAGTTTCCGGCAATTTCGAAAATCAGGAGCGGAGCCCATAGGGGATGGTAGTATTCTGACCCAGGGGTGGTGAGGACGTCCCAGCCTCCGGAATCGAAAATTGGGCCATAGGTGGTCAACAGCAGGGCTCCCAAGGCGAAGGGGGCGACTAACAAGCCGAGAATGGGGAGGACTAGCCAGCCGCCTAGACCAGAGGGGGTATTGGGGGATTCCATTGCTTTCGATTCAAAGTAGGCCTTTGCACTCCAGGTTGGGTCCGGATGGCCTTATGAAGGGGTCAGCCCAGTCCTTTTCAGAGCAGATGCCAAACCTTATCTATCTCGCTAGATCGATTTACGATTGCTTCGGAGACAAGATGAGCCACTCCGTTTCCTCATTCCGGCCTTCGAGCATGAAGTATTTCTTCAAGCCTTTCGGGCAGAGGTTGAGGATGGGGTGTTTTGGAAAATCGTCCAGTGTGCGCTCGCGAAGCTCGATGTGCTTCAGGTCATGGGTGTCCTTCGAGCGTTCCTTCAGACGTTCCAAGATGTCCGCATGGGCAAAGAAGTGGAGTTCGATCAGGAGATGGCAGTTGGCCAAGCCGGGAACCTTTTCCAGGTCGAAGAGTTCGTTCTCGTATCCCTCACAATCCAGAATTACGAGGGTCGGGTCCTTGTCACCAATCTCCCGGTCCAATGCTTCCGGATCGCAGAAACCTTCGATCCGCACCCGATTCTCCAGGCCATTGCGTTTCAGAAGCTTACGTTGGAGGCTCCGCCCCAATGGATCGCCTTCAAAGGCAACGACTTCGACATCCGGAATCTTACTGGCAAACCCAGCAGCGTAGTAGCCCTCCGCGGTTCCCACGTCGATGATCTTAGCCGGATTCAGGTCGATCAGCTTCTGAACTTCATCGTGCAACTCCACTTCATAAGTGGCGATCAACTTGTTGTAATAGGCGGAGCCGACACTCGTGTAGACGTAGCGCAATCCTTGAAACGGACCTGCAATGACTTTTCGCCCACATACCCAGTAGTAGAGCCAATGAGCCAGCAAGTATGGCTGGGCCCAATGCGGCAATTTACGTTTCAGAGAAGTGTAAGCAGCTTTGACCATCGATATTAGAAAATAGGAACCAGCTTTTTTGGATCAGTCGGAGGATGGAAAGGCAACGGCAATCGGAACCCTGCCTCGAAATTGCTGACTTTCGGGAGCTTCCGCCTCCCGAAGTGAATCATTCGACCCGCTCACTTCGGCACGGGAATCCGCCGCCGCCCTTGGCCGGGCAATTGATAGATCCAATTATGCTTCAGCCGCATCAGGCGGAAAGGATCGTCCCCTGAGCGGACATACCGTTTCCCGGGAAAAGAATCCGAAAAAGCCGCGCGATATCCTGCCTTCCGGACCTCCTCTCTCGCCACCTCCCCGGCTACCGCCCAAGGGAAACAGAGAATTCTCGCCGGTCGTCCCAGCTCCTCTTCAATCCTCTTCCGGCAGAGCGACAGATCCTTGCGGATGGCCTCCACCCTCTCGGTCTCGGTTTCCAGCCTCCCGCCTTCGAAGCATGCCAAGGCATCTGACATCCTTGAGCGGGTCACCCATCGCTCTTGACCGATTTCCCGCTCATCGACCGGCCGAAACGATTCCTCGCCCGTCCAAATTAGTGGTTTGGAGAGCAAGGGCATTGCACGAAGCGAATCCTCGGTCCAAAACGGCACCTCTTGATCGGCGCCTACCGGAATCTGCTCGTGGGCAAAAGTGTGCGACTCGACCTCAATCACTCCCTCCTCGTCCAAACTGCGCAGCTCATCCCAGCGGCAAAACATTTCGCAACCCCGATCTCCAAATTCTTCCATTTCCGGGTCTTCCTCGATCGTCGTTCGAACCCCCTCGCGCACGGACACCCGCCCCGGAACGGCAAAGGTCACCGCCCGCAACCCATAACGCCTCAGCAAGGGTGCCGCCACTGTCCAGAGAGAGGTCCATGCATCGTCGAAGGTGAGCAAAACCGTTTTCTCCCGAATGGTCTCGCGGCCTTCGAGAATCCCCAACATCTCTTCCACATTGGCACAGCGATATCCATTCTCGCTCAAGTACCGCAGGTATGGCTCCAAATACTGAGGAGTGACCTCATGGAAATGGAAAACGGGTAAAATCTTTCGACTCAACGGCCCCCCGAAGAGGAACATCGGGTAGCACCCCGTGGCCATATCGAGCGGCGCTCGCAGCGGGCAGAGTTTCTCGGTCCAGGGAATCTTCGGATTTTTCATTTCCACAACCTCTCCGGAATCTTGGTGCACAAACGCCCGATCACCGCCTCGGCCTCAGCCCGACAATTCTCGGGACTCCATCCCAGAACGCGCCCCAGCCGCTCCGCCGCCCGATGAATTTCCTCCACCGAGCACTCTTCATCGAGCACAACATTCCGCCGGCGCAACAAAGCGTCTGCCAGATGAAAGACCTTTTCGACCCGCACCCCCTCGCGGAGGATCGCCTCCGCCGGATCCTCTTCTGCGACTAGGAGAGACTCCCACGGGAACGGCACATCCGAAAAAACCCGCTTTCCCGACCGCAACCTCGGCTCGAGTTCCCAGCCTAATTCTTCCAACGCCTCCCGCGCCATCTCCGGGGCCGTCGTGTATTTCACCGTCCGTACCGCCAGGCGATTCTCCTCGAGATCAAAAATAGCACTCTCCTTAGCCGGTTGCGCCACATCCTCCACCCGATCATCGGCGGGAAGCAGTCCGCTGTGAACATAGCGCAAGCTCTTCCGATCAAATCCCATCCCCGGCGCCACCGCCTCAATCTCCTCCAACCAACGGGCCAAATCCTCCTCGCTCACGGCGGTATCCGGCATCTCCATGCGGTCATACCAAGTCCCCACCATCGTCTGATCGCCTCGGGGAACAAAAAACAACAGCCGGTTCCCACGGCGCACCAGTGCATCGGGATCATTCGTATCCTCCCGACTCTCCAACCCGACGGCCTGATTCCCCAACGGCTTCCCTTCGAAAACCAAATTGACCCCGCGCAGGACTGGCAGACGCCCCTCCGACAAACGCTCTTCGACCCGCGGCCCCGTCGCCTCAATACAAACCTTGGCCTCTACAGATCGGGTTGAGGACTCGCGCTGATCGAGAAACTTCGCCGACCAGCCCTCGCCGGATTTCTCAATTTCCAGCACCTCGCAATAATTCCGGCAGACCGCGCCGGCCTTCTCGGCAGCGCGCACCACCTCGTAAATGACCCGCTCACTGTTGGTCATCACCGCCTCGTTCCATGACGCCACTCCATTGGCCCCCGGAGAAAAAATCCCACCCGGAACGAAGCGCTTTGGATCCCCGGCCAAGACTTTGCCCGCTGGACCCGGACCTCCATCCCGCCAGAGTCGGCAGAGCATTCCGTAAAGAAACAACGCCGCGCGCATGGCACCCCTACCCCGAACGCCATTCCCCCGCGTTTCCAAGTAAAACGGAATATCCTCAATAAAATCTCCCGCCAGCGCGCGAGTGGAACGCACCGATCGCCGCGACTCCCGGATCCGCTTCAAATTCCCATGTTGCAGATACCGCAATCCCCCATGCAGTACCTTCAGACTATTCGCCGAGGTCCCAGCTCCAAAGTCGTCCTTTTCGAGGAGAATCACCCGCGCCCCGGTTCGCGCCGCTTCGAAAGCGATCCACGCCCCCTGCACGCCTCCACCGACCACCATCAGGTCATACATCTCCACCGATTTTAAATCCGACGCACTCATTCCTCTCAAAACCCAATTGCCCCACTCTTTCCCGACTTTGGCAAGCTTCTCCCGTCAGGAAAATTTGATCGCGACGGACTCCCTCATTCCGGTCGCCGGCATCCGACAATGCTTGCCGCAGAGTCGACCACCCTTACTCAGGGGATCATTCCATCTGATCGCGGGCGAGCTTGCGCATGTCCTCGACCTTATCGATCTCATCCATGATCTCGTGCCCGATCATCGTTTCGATCACATCTTCCAGAGTGACGACTCCGGCGAAACCACCAAATTCATCGACCACGATCGCCATATGCTCTCGCTCCTTCAGGAACCGAAGAAACAACTTCTTGAGCGAAGACTCTTCTTTCACCACAAAAGCCTCGTGCACCAAGTCCGACAAAGGACGATCAAACTCATCACGCGCCGCCGCCGCGAGGATATCACTCTTGAGCACATAGCCAAGGATCTCATCAACGCTCTTTCCCCGCACTGGAATCCTTGAATAGGGAATGCTCTCATGATCCTTCATCACCTGGCCCACGGTCCGTTCCGATGGCCACACCAAGGTGACCACCCTCGGGGTCAGGACATCTTCGACTTTCACGGAACGAAAGGCGATCACGCTACGAACCGCTGCCGCCTCGGTCAGATCGAGAATCCCTTCCGCCTGGCCCAGTTGAGCCATGGCCAGCATCTCGTCGCGGTCCATTGATGAATTGTCATCGTTGCGCGACAGCAATCGGGTAATCCCCATCGCGAGCCACACAAACGGCCGGAGGATAATCGTCAGCCAATACGTGATATAGGCCGAGGGTACGGCCAATTGCCGCCAGAAAGTCGCCCCCACGGTTTTCGGGATGATCTCCGACAAAACCAGGATGAGCAGCGTCAAGACAGCCGAAACGATGGTCAACGAGGCCTCTCCCCAGACCAACTGCGCCTGCGCACCGACGCCTGCAGCTCCCGCCGTATGGGCAATCGTATTTAGGCTGAGAATCGCCGCCAGAGGCCGATCGACATTCTCCTTCAACAACCCGAGCAACTTGGCAGAGCGCGCGCCCTTTTCCTTCATGCTCGTTACATAGGAAGGCGTCATCGACAGAAGCACCGCCTCCAGAATCGAACAGAGAAACGAGCAAAGCACCGCCAAGAGAAAATAGAATATCAACAACCCCATGTGAGATCCGACGGTATCTAGACTCTCTCCAACCTCAAGCCCCACTTTCTCCCCTCTAGATCCTGTTCGCCTTTTCAGAAGATCTTCGCATCATCCCAAAGGATGATCAGAACCAAACTTACCCTCCTCGCCTTTCTAGTCCTCCCTTTCATTGCCTCTGCGGATCCCACCTCTGAAATCCAGTCGACGTTCAACAACCTCGACCAAGCCGTCCTCAACAAGAACGCTCAAGAAGCCTTCTCTCAACTGAGCAAAGAATCTCAAGCCTACGTCGAAAACATTCTCCAACTCGCCCTGACCGCCGACAAAGCGACCCTTTCTGAAAAACCCATATCGACCATTCTCAGTGTCTTCGCCATCCGCAAGGAAGCCAAAGGGAAAGCCCCGACCAGCGCCGCCGATGCACTCATTTTGATGTCGGAAGACTACGCCAAGATCAGCTCCAACGTCTCCCTCGGCGAGATCACGATCGACGGCGACGAAGCCAACGCCCAGATGATCATGAACGGAAAAGTCAGTCCCATGGACTACGCCTTCGTGAAAGAAGACGGGTCATGGAAAGTCGACCTGATCGAGCAAATGCAAGCCACCGAGAAATTGATGTCCCAGTCCATGGGTGCGACTGGAGCCCCCAGGAAAATGATCCTCGACCAGATGGCCCGCGTCTCTCAAAGCGCTGGCGTCAACGTCTGGACTCCCCTCCAGTAGGACCTTCGCGCCCCCCGGTCCGCGGGACCCAACTCCCGCCATCCGGGCGAAATTCTCCTTTGCCTCGCGCATCCCCCTCGGACGCGCCGGCTTTTTTATGTGCGGTGTCATCATTGGCGAAGGGCCGCCTAAATCTCAGCCGTATCGATAAACCATCTCTGCGGGGATCGTTCAAATCCGCATCCATAAACGGTAGCGGGAGCCGTAAGCACTCCCACCCCGCCGAGAGAGCGAGAGAGCGAGAGAGCGAGAGAGCGAAGCCGAATCCTCCGGAGCCACCGCCACAAAAAAGGTTCATCGTCGATTGGCGGGAAAGAAGTAGCAAAGAAGCGGAATCGAAGTTAACTGATGTTGTAACTACACTAACATCAATCACTTCA